>CAYYVO010000255.1:0-3410 GCA_964475175.1 uncultured Dehalococcoidaceae bacterium
CCATATAAGGCTGGCGTGATAAAAGACGGTTGACGATGGGATACCTGATAACCGAACCGCCGGTCGGCTCATCGATATAGTAATTAATGATTCGGTCTTTCCTAATTCCCATGTTGAATGTCCCGAAGGCCATATTCATATCCCAGGGTATAAAGGTGAACTTGCCGTCGACCTCATACAGGTAGTTGTTATGCCCGATGCCGATGTAGTTATCCAAATGCACGAGAAGGCATGATACCGCCAGAAAACGCAGTGTCTGGTCGACATCCAGCACTTTCTCGATTTCCTGAACAAAGGTCTCTTTGGGTTCATTGTTGAGGACATCGAGGAAGTGGAACAGCGCTGAGTGATCCGGATTATTCTCGTTTGTTTTCAGCATCATGGCTTCGAGGTAGTTCTCCGGCATTAACATCGGGGGGAGGCCGCGGAACATGTTGCCCGGCGGCGAGGGGATGGGCTCGTAAGCGGACACCAGCTCTTCCTGCCCGAGGGCTTTTAGGAGGTCCAGCAGCGGGGCGCCGCCGATATTGGTATAGAGGACGGGATCGTGGCGGGGTCGTGGGGGCATACCCGGCATGACGAACGAACGTGAAGTGTCTGTTTCCGTCCAGTCCAGGCGGGCCGCCATGACCTCAGGCTTATACAGGTTGCCGGTGGCATCGTCAAAATGCCGCTGGAGAAAAGCCTGGTCGACCATCTCGGCCATGGTGTATACGCCGAGGTGAGTATCGTTTATCCACAGGTCTACCAGGGAGGCCCGGGGGGTAGGCAGTCCCATCTTGTCGAATATGTCATAGGCGATTACTTCACGGATAAGGGTGGGGTCACTCCAGCCGTTGTTGAGAAAAACTTTTTTCAGACCGTGGAAAGTACGCGTCCGGTTAAAGATATTAAAGTCTACCGCCAGGGGCATACGGGGACTGCCCCAACCGACTGCCTGCCCCAGCGAGGAGTTACCTTTAGGCCTGATGCCGACATCGGGTACCAACTCGTCATCGAACCAGAAATCGGCGCGGACATACTGCTCCTCGAAGGCTTGTTCCTGGCAGAAGTCCCAGTCTTTAGCCGGCATAACAATGCGCACGGTGGCGACACGGTCGGTGGTGAAAGGGTCTATCTTGGGATCGTAGCTTTTCCGTGAAGAGCTACCTGTGCAACCCGAAACAGTTGTTGCACAAACAGCAAACAACAACATTATCACAACGGCTGATCTAGTAATTTTCCACATAGCAAAGTTTCAATGAAACAGCATATCCGGCAGCATGCTGTTTGTTAAATGTTTGCATGGATTATATTAGAATCATTTAAGGTTATCAAAAACAATACGCATATGCAAATATGCTTGGCAACGGGATAAGAGGCAAGTGTCTTCGGGTTAAGCCTTCAATCCCGCGAGGGCGGCAGGATGGGAAAAGATATCTTCCTTCCGGAGATGGGGTGGGTGACGATAGACTGTTTTCTAAAGCCACCCTCACCCCTATACCTTCCTGCGGCCTGCCACCCGCACCAGGGCGAGGTATCTGCCGGCATCGGCTTCCAGGCCTTCCTCCTCGGAGGGGAACATGAGCGTACCGGCCTCGTCGCAAGCTTTCTCGTACTGCAGCCAGAGCGGCACGCCGTCCGGCATTACATCGGCAATTTCCACATCTACCAGTCCCGTCCTGCCCCACAGGTTCCGCCACCATTCGGCGGTGTGGAAGCACCAGCATCCCGGCTGCCAGAATGCGCTGCCGTCCTTGCGGGGGCGGGTCAGGTGCTCGGGCACCGGGCCGTTAAAGTCCTTTGCCAGCCCCGGTACGACTATCCCGATTTGCCCGCCGGGGTGGACGAACTTCAGAAAGTATTCCAGGTAAAGGTCGTCGGTGCCGTAATACTGGTACGAGTCCAGGCTGACAATCGCGTCGAAGAACTCATCGGCATAGGGCAGCGTATGGGCCTCGGCGTGTATCGGAAAGACGCGGTCCTCCAGGCCTGCCTCGCGGATACGCTGCCAGTTCTCGGTAGGGCTTATCCACAGGTCGTTTGCCCAGACCTGCACTCCGAACTCCCTGGCCAGGAAGATGGAGCTCAACGCTTTGCCGCAGCCCATGTCCAGCACGCGCATGCCGGGTTTTAGTTCCATTTTTTCGCAGAGCCATTCCGTCAGCCAGAGCACGTTAGGGCCCATCCATCCCTTTAAAACCCATTCGGGGTCGTATTTCGCCGAAAGCGGGAACTGCTCAGTTTTAAGCAGTTCTTTCATTCTATTTTTGCTTATTTCCAATGTATTACTCCTTTGATATAAATAATTCGATTCTGAAAAAAAGAAAAGCCGCGGATAAGTCACAACCGCGGCCGAAATACGCTTCTCCGGTTAATATTATGCTGAAAAAGACAAAGCAGGGCAGCACCGCCGGTGCGGACAGGTCATCTACGGCGATATGACAATGTCTGCCGTATACCCGCCGGGGTGTGACTTTATTTACGATGGGTTAAACAACTTGAGCTAACGTAAACGCCCCGCTTGTGTGAAAGAATTACTGGACTATATTATCACGGGTTACCTGCCGGGTCAAGACCCCGCCCCCTTATCCCCCCATTTAAGACCTAACATGTCCCGACGCCCCAACCGGGCACTAAAGAGGAACTGAAGAAATATGCCTGACGCTGGTTAGTAATTAGTTGGCGGTTATGGTATTTTATGGTTATATCTATCCGAAAGGACCCGAAATGGCACGGCGGCCCCTCTTTTTTTACGGCTGGTATCTCGTCGGCATAACTATCGCCAGCATGATGCTGGTATATGGTGTCAGGAACTCGTTTTCGGTATGGTTTTCACCCGTCCTTGACGAGTTCGGCTGGTTTCGCGGCAGCACGGCCATAATGCTTTCCCTAAATATCCTCGTCTACGGATTAACCGCTCCCATCGCCGGTTTCCTGGTCGACCGCTGGAAGCCCAGGGTAGTTCCGGTAATCGGCGTCCTGATACTGACATCGGCCACGGCGCTCTGCTATTTCGCCAGCGAGCTGTGGCATTTTTACCTGCTTTTCGGCGTGCTGGTACCCATCGGCACTTCTTTCAGCGGAACGCCGGTGGTGACCCCGGCCCTCATCAACTGGTTCGGCAAGCGGCGGGGCCTGGCTATCAGTATCGGGCAGATAGGGGGCGGGCTGAGCTTTGTCTACGGTATGCTCGTCGAGGTGGTAGTGTCGCAGTGGGGGTGGAGGCCTTCTTTCCTGGTGACGGCGGTAATCGTGCTGGCCGTTCTGATGCCGATATACGTCATCTTCTACTACTATCGACCCGAGGACAAGGGGATGACAGCGGACGGCGCCGCCGATTTGTTGGACATCGATAACGGTCGAAGCCCGGTCGCGGCGGTGGCCGACTGGACCCTTAGCAAAGCCCTGAAGACGTATAACCTGTGGCT
>CAYYVO010000256.1:0-3398 GCA_964475175.1 uncultured Dehalococcoidaceae bacterium
GGCGGCGATTATCTCCTTCGGCGCCGCTGCATAACCGATACGCCAGCCGGTCATGGCATAGGCCTTGGAAAAACCGCCCAGTAAAATTGTATTATCCCTAACGTCCGGGAGACCGGCAAAGCAGGTATGTTCCACACCGTAAACCAGACGGGCATAAATCTCATCGGAGATAACTATAAGATTATGTCTCCTGGCAACATCGGCTACAGCCAGCAGTTTATCACGGCTCATCACCGCGCCGGTGGGATTGGCGGGATAACCTATCAATATTGCCCGGGTTTTTCCGGTAATCCTTGCCTCGATGTCGGCAGCATCAACCTCGAATCTATTCTCCTGGCTGGTCGGCACCATGACCGGTTCGCCGCCGGCAAGGAGAACGCAGGAATCATACGCCACGTAATGCGGGTCGGGCATGATAACCTCGTCCCCGTCATTGATGAGCACCCGCATGGCAAGGTCCAGCGCTTCGCTGACTCCTACAGTCATCAGGATTTCCTCGAACGGTTTGTAATCTACATTGTAGTTTTCCTTGAGATATTCGGCCGTTCTCTCGCGCAATTCGGGTATTCCGGAGTTGGAGGTATACATGGTGTAGCCCTTCTCGAGAGACTTAACGGCTGCCTCGCTGATGTGCCAGGGAGTAGCATAGTCCGGCTCGCCGACCCCCAGAGAAATCACCCCTTCCATGGATGCCAGCAAGTCAAAGAACTTGCGTATCCCGGAAGGCGAAAGCCGGTTCACCCGCTTTGAGATAAGCCCGTGTTTACGCGTAGTTGCCTTTCTATTCTGCTCAATTTGCCTTGCCGACATGGTATCTCCCGAGAATCTACAGTATTACCGGCTGACGTTTGGCTCCCTCCCCTTCTTCAAGAACCTCACCGTCATCCTTATAGCGTTTAAGCACAAAATGGGTAACCGTCCCCTGCACACCCTCTATGTGGGCCAGATTTTGCGCAACAAAATCGGCCACCGCATGCTCAGATTTATCGACCACCACGAGGAGAAGGTCATATGTACCCGATGCCAGATAGACCGAACGTACCTGGGGATACTGGGCAACACGCTCGGCAATAGAGTCGAATCCGGCCTCCGGTTCCGGTGTAACCTTGACCTCAATCAATGCCCAGACATGCTCATCTTCCAGCCTGTCCCAGTTAATAACCGTCTTGTATTTAAGTATAATCCGGTCCGATTCTGCTCTTTTAATGAGCTTATTCACTTCGGAGACAGGTGTCCCGGTCATGGTTGCGATATGTTTCGGTGTGGTGCGGGCGTCGTTTTCCAGTATTTTTAAAACATCCTTCAGCATCTCATTACCTCCTCACGCCTCAGTCAGCGACCACCGCGTATTGGCTTCATTATAGCAGATTTGAAACGATTTGTTACCCCCTGTTTTGACTAAAAAACACCTTTCTCCCGGCTCCTGCCATGTATTCACTATTTCCTCTACTTCATATTCCACCCCCTCCCACACGAAAGAACGCGGTTCCTGGGCATAAGTGTGCCCGGAATAACATTTTACGGTAAGGTCGTTGGATTTATTTTTCATCCTGATTCGAGCACGAGCAGACTGTACCCTCGCTTTTTTATCCGCTCTTTCACCTTAAGTAGTCTTTCGGACTGAGTAAAGTTCACCAGTCGCGTGATGGCCGTGGAGCCGGCTGCCAACACTATCGTTCCTCCCGATGACAACAGACCGGCCGCCTGTCCGATGAGCGAAGATACCGCTTCGGTCCCTTCTTCCTCTCTCAAGACTCCTGTTATAAAGTCAACCGGTTCTTTTTCAGTGTCAGCTATACCGGTCTGGTGAAACATACATATGGTATCTTCCGGACAGCCGTTTAGCACAAGATTCTTCCAGGAATATCTCAGGCTCAGAAGGTCGCGGTCGATAAGAATTAATTTTTCCGGTTTCAACAGTTTCCACATGACAACGGGCACGTGCCCCTGGCCGGGATTAAATACAATGGCACGTTTTATGGATGCCCCGCGAGTGCTTTCAAGTCCTCCAAATAGAAGTTCGGTCTGATAGTGAAGCGTGTCGAACTCGGGTAGCCCGTGCGCGGTCTGCATGCGGTAGCGTAATTTACCATGTTGAAATTCCCTATCATTACGGTCGTATATTCCCCTATCCACAGCTTTGTTATAGGTCCCCCCTGCCCCTCCGGAAAATCGATAGTGAAAGACCGCATGACCGGAGCGGTTTTGGTGGAAGGTGATATCTATATCGGGAGTGGTCTCAAGTATTTCCCGCACCATCGATTCCAGGGGAGCTACAACGACAACAGCAACTTTTCCTTCCGGCTTTAGAAAGTACTCGGCATCGCGCAGCAGGTGCGTAATAACATTTTCGCCAGCCTTGCCGGGGATGTTGGCAATAATAAGGTCGAAGTCTGTATCCGGCACATCATCATAGCCGATACTGCCGTAAGCTTTGATGTTTTCCAACCGGTTCAGTTCCGCATTCTGTCGCGTATACTCAACCGCCAGCGCATCACGGTCCACCATTTGGACTTCGCTGTTGTTACTGAGTTTCTTTAAGGTCAGTCCTATCGGCCCGTAGCCGCAACCGAGGTCGAGGATTTTTTGGAAAGAATGAGATTTTAGGGCAACAGTTCTCAGCAGAAACCTCGTACCGATGTCAATCTGGAAGCTGCTGAAAAGGTCCTGAGAGACCCGGAAGCGCAGGATTTCGCCCGCGTGTTTGAGGACTATTTCTTTCTTGAAGTAAACATCCTCGTCCATTTCATACCGCCCTATATTACCCGCCCCTCCTGTTTGGCTTTCCTGTCAAGGTAATAACCGACGGCAGCCCCCAGGGCGAGACCGATACCGGTGCCTGCGCCAGGACTATCGAAAGCAGCACCCAATGCCGCACCAATCGCTCCGCCGAGGGCCAAACCGATGCCGATTCCAAATCCGAGGTAATACCCCTTATCCACCAGTTTATGGACTTTTTTCAGGTGTTCAACCAGTGAATTAACGGCTTTTAGGTGGGTTTTTAGACCTTGCCGGTTCGGCATCTGGATTAGCATGCTCATTTCATTGACCAGATTGGTTATATCCTGCTTACGGCTTTCGCATTCGCCGCAGGTCTGCGAAAAAGTATCGACCCTGACGGCGATACGCCGGAGAAGGTCCAGTTTATATTTCCTGGCTTCTTTAGCGCCGAGCCTGACCTGGTACTGTTCTATCTCGGTGGCGATGCGCTGATACCATTGACTGCCTGGTTGCGTGTTATTAATGGTAACCCACCCCCTGTATCCCCCTCCCTTCGGTTAAGGGAGGGGGAATTATTGTAAGAGGGGCTGGCGCCCCTCTTTGACACCCTGTTTCTTATTAGTCGTCATTCCCGCGAAGCTTGCCCCGTACTTGATACGGGGGCGGGAATCCAGGTG
>CAYYVO010000257.1:0-3383 GCA_964475175.1 uncultured Dehalococcoidaceae bacterium
CGGTATACCAGTCGTTATATTCGTCTTCTTTTTCCGGGTCGGGCTCGTTGGCTACGATGAGAATATATCTGTTTTCCATGAGGATGTTTCCCCGCTGTAATTAGAAGTTTTCATCAGGTCCGTTCCGAACCCGGCGGTACCGGGCGTATCGAAGGGCCGGGCGAAAGGGTGATATCTATAAACATCAGCGGCTTGTTGACGGTCTTTATATTCAACGGCCCATGCAACAGCCCGACGGGAATACGGACACAGGCCGGATAGGTGATGACCTCCATTTTATCTCCCAGTCCCATCTCGATTTCTGCATCGAAATCGACAACGTTGTTGGGGTCGCCGCCCATGAAGAAAATAATCTGTTCGAAATCGTGGCTATGGGAATCGGCGACCATTAGAAACGGTTGGGTCAGGAAGGACCAGCCCAGCGAAAAATTCATGCCGTTGAGGTCCCTGGTTCCGAAGGCACCGGCCTGGGGGGCGGTGACCTCTTTATAAAGCGAAGTTCCCGGCTTCAGTTCGACTATGTAGTCCCCGTGCTTTATATTTTCAATAGGCATGTGTCCCTCCTCGTTTTTACTGGCAGTTTAGTCGTATCCTGTTTTTCATGTCAACTCATTGAAAAATTCAGCAAGAGGTAAGCCGATTTGGCCTTACATAACATAGAGTGCTATTATACCGGAAAAGAGACAGACCTCTATTGAATCCAGAAAAAACACATCTTAATAGAAGCCAAAGGAGTGTTTCACATGATTAAATCGATTGCGCTTGCCCATAAAAGACCCGACCTTACCCAAGAGGAATTCAATAAATACTGGAAGGAGCAGCACGGGCCTCTGGCGGCACGGCTCATTCCCGGTCTCAGGAAATATATCCAGAATCATTTTGTCATGGTTCCCGGACGTGAGTACGAAGGAAACGGCATCGTCGAGATGTGGTACGACGACCTCGAATCATTCGAGAAATCCATGGAATTCATCCATTCACCCGGTGGAAAAGAGCTTGCGGTCGATGGAGCTAAATTTGCCGAGATGAGACCCGGCGGTCTCTGGGTGGTCGAAGAGCATATCATCAAAGATAAACTTGGTAAATAGCAGGAGGAATACCAGATGGACAGGGTAAAAGATAAGGTAGCCATCGTCACCGGCGGTGCCAAGGGGATTGGCGAAGCTGTAGCAAGACGGCTGGCCGCCGAAGGCGCTGCAGTCGCCATTGTTGATATCGACGACGAAAACGGGAGGAAGGTGGCCGGTGAAATTTCCAGCGCGAACGGGACCGCGGGTTTCTGGCACCTGGATATATCTAAAGAGGAAGCGGTAAAACAGGTCTTTTCCGAAGTCTATGCAAAGTACGGCAAGCTACATGTCCCGGTGAACAATGCGGGTATTCCCGGCTACCGGAAACCGCCGCATGAAACAACCGTAGAAGAATGGGACCGTGTCATGAATGTAAATCTTAAAGGGGCATTTTTCTGCACCAAGTATGCCGCGCCTTACATGATTGAATCCGGTGGCGGCAGCATAATCAACATAGCTTCCGTTTACGGAATAATCGGCTGCGATACGCCGGTATATGATACTTCCAAGGGGGCCCTGCGTGCTATGACAAAGTCGGATGCTATAGTGTACGCGAAAAACAATATCCGGGTGAACTCGGTTCATCCGGGGAATATAAGAACGCCGCTTTTCGAGCAACTGGTTGAAAAGATAGGCGGCGGACTTGAGAATACGATAAAGCTTTTATCCGCAATGTGCCCGTTGGACCGCATGGGAACCCCGGAAGATATTGCGAATGGTGTTCTTTTCCTTGCCTCGGACGAATCGAGCTATATCACGGCAACCGAGCTTATAATAGATGGCGGTATGCTCAATGCCCCGCCGCCGGTTTATCCTGATTGATGAGTAGACGGGATACTCCCGGTTTATGTATCTGTAAAAGATGTCACGTGCACGCTATTAACTCATTTCTTCTTTAGAAACAAATAAAAAACCCGCCCGGTTGCTCCGGGCGGGTTCATGCCGAGATTAGTCCACGAATTTAAACATGCGTGTCAATCCGCCGGGTGTCCTCAGGTTATAAAGGCGTACGGCGTTGCCGCCGAGGATGAGGTTCATATCATCCTGGCTGATATCCAACGCCGTCACCTGCCGCAGGCTCCAGCCCCAGATATCTACCTGGTGCCACACGATACCCTCCTTGAGGTTCTGCCGCGTATAGACTGGCGGGTACCGGCCGGGCTGTGAATAAAGCGGCAGGCTGGCACCCCAGTCACATCCCCAGAGCAGTTTTTCCGGCCCGACGCTCGGGTCGTAGAGGGCCTTATAGTATGCCTCCGTCCACCAGCGGCCGGTCTCCAGGTAGACATTCTTATGGCTGGCGGCGACATGCAGGCAGCACTCGTAGAACCATTCCCACCAGCCGCCTTCGATGCCCCCGTGCTCCAGGATAATGGGCACGTCCGGGTAAGCTACCGCCAGGGTATGCGCCCAGAGGGGATTGTAGGTGATGGAGGCGGGATGATACGGCACCCCGTACCCGCCGGGGGTGCCGGTATGGTAGCGGAACGGTATCTTGTACGACCGGCACAGCTCCATGAGCATATGCAGGTTCCGCATGACGCACTGTTCAGGGTCCATCTCGGTCTTGTCGTTTTTTGACTTCACAGCGGGCCACACCCCCTCGCCGATGCCCACGAATTCACCCGTTTTCAGGAGGGATTCTATCTCTTCAATCATACCTTCGATAGTGAGTTCAATTTCCCCGCGGCGGGCGCGATGCCTTATCTCCTCCGGGAAACAGTTGCAGACGAATTTATCCGGGTGTTTTTTCTTCTGCTCCAGGTTGATTTCGGTACTCATCCCGAACACGCCCGGTGTCTGCAACACACACATGTCCACACCGTAGCATTCCATGTCGTACAGCAGGCGGGGGGAGTTATCGTAAGCGACGACTTCGTTCATCACCTGTCCCAGGTCTTTGTAATCGTCCGAGCCTTTAAGGGCTTTCCCCGCGGCGTGCCGCTGCGAGTGAACATGGGTATCTACGATAAATCTTCCGGCTTTCATTCGTTCCTCCTACGGCCGGGTGCCCCGGCCTTTATTTAATGACTTCCTCTTCAATCAGTCGGTCAATTTCCTTTTTGGTAAGACCCAGCAGTTCCCCGAACACGCTGTAATTGTGTTCGCCGAGGAGCGGGGGAGGCGAGTATTCGGGCGCAGAGCCGTCCGCAGGACGCCACGGCAGACCGGCCAGGGTCAGGTCGCCGACTACCGGATGGTGCATATCGACGAAGAATTTACGGGCTTTCAGCTGCGGGTCGTCGATGAGGTCTTTAACATTAAGGGATGCCCCCGCCGCTATCCCCGCCTTTTGCAGCAGCTCCATTATAT
>CAYYVO010000258.1:0-3381 GCA_964475175.1 uncultured Dehalococcoidaceae bacterium
CCCTGGAAGCGCTGGCCTATAGCGTCCGTAATGAGTCGCGCATAATTTGCTCCGTTATCAGCGTGGGCGCCGGCGATGCCGTTTACGCCGCCTGCTACCGTCCGGAAAATAGTGTTGTGAGCAGAATCGGCGAATACTACGTTGGAGATGTTACAGGAATAACAGGCATGTTAACAGGACCTGCCGTCATAGTGGGTGAGGGGGCACCTTCCCTTGCGAGTTTGCTTTCCGGTGAATCAGGGGTTGAAGTTACCGGCATAGAGGCAAAACCCAACGGTGCGGCGGTAGCTGGCCTGGCGGGGCGGCGTTTGGCGCGGGGAGACAGCGATGATGTCCTTTCCCTGACGCCTTTATATCTTAAAGAATCTACCGCTAAAGCATTCGTCAACAAATACAGGAGCAGCCACGGTTAAATGCTGGTTTTAGGTATCGAAACATCGTGTGATGAGACAGCGGCGGCGCTGGTAGCCGACGGTACTGCCGTACTTTCTAACATCGTCGCCACGCAGTTCGATTTGCTTAAGAAATACGGCGGCGTCGTGCCGGAGATTGCCGCCAGGAGACATACCGAGTTGATAGGTTATATCATCGAAGAAGCGCTTGATACCGCCGGAAAAACCCTCGATGACGTCAATGCTGTTGCCGTTTCCTCAAAGCAGGGACTCATCGGCTGCCTGATGGTCGGTGTGGCGGCGGCCAAGACTATAAGCTATACCAGACAGATACCGCTAATAGGCGTGCACCACGTAGAAGGACATATTTTCGCCAATCGCCTGAGCAATCCCGATCTGCCTTTTCCCCACGTTTGCCTCACCGTTTCCGGCGGGCATACCCTGCTCCTTTACGTTAAGGACGGCGCCACCTATGAGTTGATGGGCACCACCCTCGATGATGCCGCCGGAGAAGCTTTCGATAAGGTTGCCAAGTTCCTGAATATCCTCTATACCGATAGAAATACCGGCGGTGGTCGGGTTATAGATGAGCTTTCGAAAGAGGGAAATGCCAGGGCCTTCAACTTTCCCCGGCCGATGATCAGAAGCAAGACCCTCGATTTCAGTTTCAGCGGACTGAAGACATCGGTGATTAACATGTTTAAGGACAAGGTCGCTAGAAACGAGGAACTGCCCCTGGCCGATATTGCCGCCAGCTTTCAGGAAGCGGTCGTTGACGTGTTGGTGACCAAGACGATGCGGGCGGTCGAGGAGCGAGGAGTCGAGGCGGTCAGCGTTACCGGAGGCGTTTCCGCTAACAGCCGGCTCCGCGAAGTCTTTCAGGAGACCTGTAAAAAGAAGAGAATCAAGGTTTATTTTCCCCGGCTATCCCTGTGTACCGATAATGCCGCTATGATTGCGGCCGCCGGATACGCTAGAATGAAGCTGGGAGAGGTATCCGACTTACGCCTGAACGTTTTCCCCAATGCCCCGCTGGAGGGATGATATGAAGGCGAAAATTGAAAAAGTAGATGCATTCAATCCGGATAGAGAAATCCTTGACCACGCCGCCAGGCTGATAAACAAAGGAGAAGTAATAGTCTGCCCCACCGATACCGGTTACGCTTTTTCGGCTAACGCCATAGATACGCGGGCTGTCGCCAGGGTGTTTCATCTCAAAGGACGCTCATTTTCCAATCCGATTCATATAGCCGTTCATGACATCGAGCAGGCCAATAATTACGCCGACGTAGATAAAGTGGCACGGTATCTCGCCGACCACTATTTACCCGGGGCCCTGACGCTGGTAATGACGAAAAAAGAGACCGTTCCGTCGATGCTGGTGGCCGGAATGGACACGGTAGGCATCAGAATCCCGGATAACGAAGTGATGCTGAAACTGGTAGAAACGACCGGGCATCCCCTGACCACGACCAGCGCCAATGTCAGCGGCAGTCCGACCCCGTATACTGTAGAGGAGATATATAACCAGCTTGGAGACGCTATAAACGATGTAGCCCTCATACTGGACCAGGGGCCATTAAAGGTGCGTGAGCTATCCACCATAATAGATTTGACGGTAAGCCCCCCGCAGCTTATCCGCCAGGGACTTATCAGCTGGCTGGAGATACACGAGGTGTTAAAGAGGTTTGTAAGTCCCGAATGAATGCTATACTGAAATCAGGAGGTTGTCAGCGTGCGAATTGCTATCGGTAGTGACCACAGGGGTAATTCCATAAAAGAGCTCGTTATCAAGATACTTACCGACGAGGGGTATGAACATAAAGACTTCGGCTGCTATGATGAAAATCCGGTGGATTACCCGGATATCGCCCTTCAGGTAGCCGAGGCAATCGTCCTGGGGGAGTTCGACCGCGGTATCCTGATATGCGGCACCGGCATCGGCATGTGTATCGCGGCCAACAAGGTAAAAGGAATTAGAGCGGCACAGTGCTATAACGCCTTTACCGCCAAACGGTCACGACTTCACAATGATGCCCAGATATGTTGCCTGGCGGCGGAGGAAGGGAAAGCGCGTGTAGCCGCTATCGTTGAGACATTCCTGACTACAGATTTCGAAGGCGGGAGACACATAGCCAGGGTAAACAAGATAAAAGAAATCGAAGAAAAGCAGTTCGGCGGCAAATAGTCCTGCGAATTTTAAAGAGCGAATATGACCGACTACCGTGAAGAATACAAACGCAAGCTGATTTCCGCCGATGAGGCCGCCGGAATGGTGAAGTCCGGCATGTGGATAGACTACGGGGCTATCTGCGGTTTCCCCTCGCTGATAGACGAGAAGCTGTGCCGACGCGCCAACGAGCTTAAAGACGTTAAAATCAGGGCAGAGCATTCGCATACGCAGATTCCCCAGACCGATCCCAATCAAGAGCACTTCATCCACAACTCATGGTTTCTGGGTAAAGTGGAGCGGGAATACTGTAAGAACGGGGCCTGTTCCTATATACCGTTCGGCCTGAGCGAAGGTCCCCGCATGTACCGGGAGTGGCTTAAGGACAAGGTAGACATCACCTTCATCGAGGTCACGCCAATGGACGGTAACGGCAACTTCAATTTCGGCACGGCGGTAACCCGCCAGAAGGCCGCCTGCGAAGTAGCTAAAAAAGTAGTCATGGAGGTCAACGAGCACCAGCCATGGGTCTACGGCGGCTATGACGAGGTCGTAAATATTTCAGACGTCGATTATATCGTCGAGAACTATGAATATAAGATACCGGAGTTTCCGGCAGAGGAGATAACACCGGAGGATGAAGTAATCGCCGAATACCTGGCGGAGCAGATAGGGAACGGCGCCACCATACAGCTGGGCGTAGGCGCTATCCCCAGTATCGTCGGGAGGCTGTTAATCAAGCACGGACTCAAAGACCTGGGCATCCACAGCGAGATGGTCAACGACAGCATGATGGAGCTTATCGAGGCAGGGCTGGTC
>CAYYVO010000259.1:0-3365 GCA_964475175.1 uncultured Dehalococcoidaceae bacterium
AAATCAACTCCAGAGCGGCGGGTGCTGCGTTATATCCGGGAACATCGGCTTATCACCGGCGGTGAAAAGCTGGTGGTGGGGGTATCCGGTGGGGCGGACTCGGTATGCCTGCTGCATATCCTTTCAACGTTATGTAAAGAACTGGATATCGAATTGCATATCGCCCACCTCAACCATCAACTGCGCGGCGAGGAGTCCGATGCCGATGCTAAATACGTCGACGAACTGGCACAAAGACTTAAAATCCCTGCCACTGTGGAGTCGCGCAATGTTAAGAACTATCAGTCAAAGCACCGCCTCTCCCCGGAAGAAGCCGCCCGGGAAGTCCGCTACTCTTTCCTTTCAGATGTCGCCGCAACGGTGGGGGCGGTGAAAGTGTCGGTGGGCCACACGTCTGACGACCACGTCGAGACTATCCTGATGCACCTGCTCCGCGGCAGCGGCACCCGGGGACTGCGGGGGCTTATGACCACCACCCACCTGCCCGGCCTGACGATTATCCGTCCCCTGCTGGAAATGACCCGCCAGGAAACCGCCACTTACTGCCGGAAACACCACCTCAGCCCCCGCATGGATTCCTCCAACCTCTCGCCGGAGCCGTTCCGCAACAGGATACGCCAGCAGCTGTTGCCATTGCTTAAGGAATATAATCCAAAGGTAGAAGAAGCCCTGAAGCGGACGGCACGTATCGCTGCCGATGACCTGGACTTCATTGAAGGGGAGGTGAAACGGCTGCGGGATGAGGTAAATCACCGGGAGGGGGAAGCAGTAGTCATTGACAAAGCAAAGTTCCTTGTTCTTCCTGCAACTCTACAACGTTATCTGCTTAGGGATTCTATAGAGTCGCTGCTGGGCAGCCTGAAAGACATCGAGGCGGGTCATATCGAAGACCTGATAGAGGCGCTGGACAAGCCCGCCGGAAAAACAATCGGGCTGCCCGAAGGCCTTAACTTCACCATCGAGTACGACCGCTACGTGCTGGCGCCGGATGCATCATCGCTGTGCCCGCTGCCTCCTTTGGAAGACGAATACGAACTAAAGATACCGGGCAAGACAGCCATCCCCGGCTGGGCTATCGAGGCCAGCCTTGTAGCGCCGATGCAGGCCCCGGAAGATGATGATAACTTTATCGCTCATTTCGATTTCACAGCGACAGGCGATAAGCTGACCGTGCGACGCCGCCGGCCCGGCGACAGCTTTCAGCCGCTGGGCATGAGCCGACCCAAGAAGCTCAACCGATTCATGATTGACGCCCGGATACCCCGCAGCTGGCGGCCGAGAGTCCCTGTAGTAAGCTCGGGCGAGAAAATAATCTGGGTAGCCGGCTGGCGTATCGACGAACGCTTTAAAGTCACGGAAAGCACCGAAAAAGTATTGAGACTGGAATTCAAACGCAGTTAGCCGCCTCCCAAAAAAAATCATCCCCCTCCCCTGCTCTAAGCATCGTCAGGAGAGGGGGATAGCGGTCATTTATACACTAGTCAGCACCCCTGTAAGTCTATTCTTCTTCTGTATCTTTCTCAACCAGTTTAACCGTCTGGACCGGTTTTTCCTCTTCCTCCTCAGATTTTTCCCAGCGCAGCCAGATAACCACGGCAGCAATTATAACGGAAAATACCGCTACAAATGTCTCCAGCTGGGTTATATTGAAATGCCCTTTCTGATAAACAATCGCACCATAATTCAGGACAGTATGAAGTCCGGCCGCGATAAGGTAGGCCTGCCATCCTTTGCCCTTGGCCAGCCCGTATCCGGCAATCGCCGAAGCGGCGATATGAAAGCCGAGTACGAAGAACCTTTCCCAGAATCCGGCAATACCCAGAAATCCATCGGTTTGTATTACCTGTGTCGTCCAGCCGGCACCAAATATCCGGCAATGCGCCCAGACCGCCTCGAAAATGCCGAGGCCGGCTCCGGCAAATGCCCCGATAATCAGCCCGAATTTGGGTGTTATCTCCTTACCGGCGCGCCACCACCATACTACAATCGGTACCATCTTGGCGCCTTCCTGTACCAGTCCGGTCAGAAGCATCTGGGGTATCCCCGCCAGTAAAAACCAGTCATAAAGGGTCTCGGCACTCCAGAAATGTGTCAGCGCCCGCCCGACCCATATCTGCAACGGATACTGTATAAAACTCGAGGCCAGTACAGCGAAAAAACCACTGCCGCCCAGCACCACCAATAGCCAGTATTTTTTTAATATCGGCGGCCAGTATGCCAGGAGCCACAGAACCCCGAAGACTATCCCCAGGGCGATGCCGATGAGTTTTAAGTCCCAATTAAGACCGGGATAGATAAACCATGATTCCAGAAAAGCTATCATCTCTTGCCACATAATATCTCCCTTCTTTACAGCATCCGTTTCAGCCGCGGATTATCTGTAATACCCGGTATGCGTCCTCTTTTAGCTATCGGCCTGCCTTCCACCTCATGGAGGTCGGCGGTAAAATCTATAGGCTTTGCGCCGCTGATATAGCTGCCCACGCCGAAACCATCCACGGGGGCGCCTTTTTCCAGAAAATACGAAATTCGTTCCGGATTGAGGCCGCCGCTGACGAAAATACCTACATGATTGAAACCGGCCTGGTCCAGCCGGGCGCGTACCTCTTTAACCAGCTCGGCACTGACTCCGCCACGTTCCGAAGGAGTGTCGAGTCGGACGCTCTGGAGCTTTTCCTTCAACGCTTCGGCGACGCGCAGGCTCTCCTCGGCCTCGTCTTTAAATGTATCCACCAGCGAAACGCGGGAAATCCCCGGAGGCATATGCTCATCGAACATCATGGTGGCCTTGACCGTATCACCGACGATTATAATCAGGGCATGGGGCATGGTGCCGGACGGTTCGACGCCGGCGAGTTGACCGCCGATAACGCTGGAGCAGCCGGAGCATCCCCCCACCACCGCTGCGTAGTCCATCACCCCGGCTACCGATGGGTGCACATGCCGCGCCCCGAAGCTGATAATCGGTATCCCGGCAGCGGCATCAAAACACTCCCTGGCGGCTGTAGCCCAGCCGCTGCCGTGCGCCAGTATACCGACTATTGCCGTCTCGTAGACGCCGTAGCTCCGGTACGGGGCGGTGATGCGCAGCACCACTTCTTTGGCCGCCATGGTCTCGCCCTCTTCCAGCGCCCAGACCTCGCGGTTGTCTTCGGGGAGGACTTCCGTCAGCAGAGCCTTTACTTCCTCGATTCCGCAAACGAGTCCGGCACGGCTGCTGAAGACCTCCATGGTCGCTACAGGATTGAGCCCTTCCTGTTTTAAAATCTCGATGGTGCGGGGGAAATAGATATCGGAGGTATCCCCGGAAAGCACTTCTGGAGAGGGTGTGAACTCCGGCACCGGCACCTCTTTATGCTCCGGGC
>CAYYVO010000260.1:0-3356 GCA_964475175.1 uncultured Dehalococcoidaceae bacterium
CCGCCTGGCCGTGCAGACGGGTGTTTTCCCGCTGTACGAGGTGGAAAACGGGCAGTACAAAATGAGTATTGAACTTCCCAAGCTGAGACCGGTGAAAGACTACCTGAAAATTCAGGGACGGTTCCGCCATCTCAGTGATGATATTATTGAAGAGATACAGGACAGGGTGGTATTAGAATATAACAAGATATTGGAGAAGGCTAAAAATGGCACCAGAAGAGCAAAAAGAAAAAGTAAATCAGGTACTGCAAAAGCATCAGCACGATAAGTCTCTGCTGGTAGATATTTTGCAGGATATCCAGGCGGAAATCGGGTACCTGCCCAAGGAAGCGCTGCTGGAGGCCAGCCAGGGACTGGGTCTTCCGGCGAGCCGTGTATATAGCGTCGCTACCTTTTTCAAGGCGTTCAGCCTGACCCCGAGGGGACGTCATCTGATAAACGTCTGCATGGGGACGGCCTGTCATGTGAGGGGCGCTCCCAAGGTGCTGGAATCAGTTGAGAAAGAACTGAAAATTAAATCCGGAGAGACCACCAAAGACCTGCGGTTCACTCTGGAGACGGTCAACTGTGTCGGCGCCTGTGCACTTGGCCCGATGGTCATCATCGGTGAGGACTATCACGGCGAGATGACGCCGGATGGAGTTGCTCCCATACTAAAGGATTATAACTAATGAGTGGAGGATGTCACCAGTGGCAAAATTAAAATCCCCGGGCGAACTGGAGGCTCTGAGAAAATCAATAACCGGAAAGAGAGACCCGGATAAAGCTGTTATTACCATCTGCAACGGTACCGGATGCCATGCCCATGGCTGCAAAGCCGTTACCGCTGCCTTTCAGGAGGAAGTGAGTAAACAGAAACTGGGAGGCAAGGTAGACGTACGGGCTACCGGCTGCCACGGCTTTTGTGAGCGGGGGCCCCTGGTGGTAATCAAGCCGAAAGATATTTTCTATCAGAGGGTTAGAGTTAAAGATGTGCCGGAGATACTTACCGAGACCATCGGGAAGGGTAACGTCATCGAGAGAATGCTCTATTCCGACCGGCAGTCCGGGGAGAAGATAACCTGCGAACACGACGTGCCTTTCTACAAGCTTCAGAAACGCCTCGTTTTCGGTAACAACGGCCTGATTGACCCTACCTCCATCGACGACTATCTGGCTGTTGGCGGATATGCCGCACTGGCGAAGGCGATTAAGATGAAGCCAGAAGCGATTATCGACGAGGTGAAGAAAGCCGGATTGAGGGGACGCGGCGGCGGCGGCTTCCCGACCGGGGACAAATGGGAGAGCACACGGAATGCCAAGGGCAAGACCAAGTATGTTATCTGCAATGCCGATGAAGGCGACCCCGGCGCATACATGGACAGGAGTATTGTCGAGGGTAATCCTCACGGCGTTCTGGAAGGTATGATAATCGGCGCCTATGCCATCGGCTCCAACCAGGGCTATATCTATATCCGCAACGAGTACCCGCTGGCGGTAAGGCATGTGTTGACAGCTATAGAACAGGCGGAAGCTGCCGGTCTGCTGGGTAAAGATATCCTGGGTTCCGGATTCGACTTTACTATCAAGGTACAGAGGGGCGGTGGGGCTTTCGTCTGCGGTGAGTCAACAGCCCTGATGGCATCGCTGGAGGGCAGGGTAGGCGAGCCGCGCGCCAAATACATCCATACCTCCGACCAGGGTCTCTGGGGAGAACCGACCAATCTTAACAATGTCGAAACGTGGGCCAACGTGCCCCTGATAATAAATAACGGCGCCGACTGGTACAGTCAGATAGGCACCGAAGGCAGTAAAGGTACCAAGATATTCTCGCTGGTAGGTAATATCACCAACACCGGACTGGTCGAGGTACCGATGGGTATCACCCTGCGGGAAATCATTTACGATATCGGCGGCGGCATCCCCAAGGGGAGAAACTTCAAAGCCGTTCAGACCGGAGGCCCTTCCGGCGGCGTTATTCCGGAGAGCCAGCTGGACCTTCACGTTGATTTCGATGAGCTGGACAAGGTCGGCTCTATGATGGGTTCCGGCGGCATGATTGTCATGGACGATAAGACCTGTATGGTCAATATCGCCAACTATTTCGTTTCCTTCCTGGAAGGGGAGTCATGCGGTAAATGCCTTCCCTGTCGAGAAGGTCTGCAGCAGATGAAAGCCATCCTGACGGGTATTACCGAGGGTAAGGGCAAGATGAGCGATATCAAAGACCTGGAAGAGCTCTCGGCCACGCTCATTGACGCCTCGCTCTGTCAGCTGGGGGCTACCGCGCCCAATCCGGTCTTGAGTACGTTGCGCTACTTCCGAGATGAATATGAAGCCCACATCAAGGACAAGAAATGCCCCGCCGGCGTCTGCAATTTATAGGCGGTAAAAGTAAAGTAAGGAAAAGATGAAATGGTAAAACTAACGATAAACGGACGTGAAATTACTGCTGAAGAGGGCACCACGATACTGCATGCCGCCCGCGATAATAATATCTACATACCCACCCTCTGTGAAAACGAGGCGGTGGCACCGTACGGCGCTTGCCGGCTATGCCTTGTGGAAATAACTACCGCTAAAGGCAGGGAGCGGCTGGTCACCTCGTGCATTTACCTGGCGGAAGAAGGACTTACCGTAAAAACGGATACGGAGAGAATCCGGAATATCCGCAAGATGCTCCTGGAGCTGCTGATGGCGCGGTGCCCGGAATCTGATGTTATTAAAGAAATGGCACAGAAGGTCGGCGTTGCCAAGACACGCTTCGTCAAGCAGTCCGGCAACAACAAGTGCATTCTCTGCGCCAATTGCGCCCGCACCTGTGAGGAAGTGGTCGGTGTGGCGGCTATCAGCCTGGCCAAGAGGGGAGTGGAAAGGCAGCTTACCACGCCTTTTAACGAGGATTTCTCCGATGTATGTATCGGCTGCGGCTCGTGCGCCTATAGCTGTCCCACCGGGGCTATCGAACTGCGGGATACCGGCGACACCCGGGTTATCCATTGGCCTCATAACCAGATGGAGTTCAAGATGAAGCAGTGCTCCGTATGCGGTCAGTACTGGGCGCCGGAGAAACAGATTGAGTATATCGCCGCGACATCAGGTACGCCGCTTTCAGATTACGATGCCTGCCCGGACTGCCGGGAATAATCATTATTATTTAGCCATTTGAGAGGGGCGAAAGCCCCTCTTTCGTTTTACACCGCCTTTTCCCTGCCACCTCAGAGTTTTTTTATCCCGCCCACCAGCCCCCGGGGCATACGTGTCTTATACTGCTTTTTCCCACCCTTGCGCCGTATTGAGGGCTCGGTTATACTGTATGCGGCGGGGTGTGGCGCAGTCTGGTTTAGCGCGCAGCGTTTGGGACGCTGAGGTCGGAG
>CAYYVO010000261.1:0-3334 GCA_964475175.1 uncultured Dehalococcoidaceae bacterium
CCTGGCCAAGCGCCTGGCCGATGGCATTGAAAAGTACGAAAAATCCAAGCTAATCGTCGGGGCGCTGGACTTCAGCCTCTACCGTGACGACCTCGACCCCGCCGAGGCGATAACTACCGTCCAGAGCACGGACATACCATCGGAAATTAGCGGTAAGTCCGTGGTACTCGTCGATGACGTTCTCTATACCGGTCGCAGCATCCGTGCCGCCATGGATGCCCTTATCGACCTCGGGCGCCCGCGTTCCATCCAGCTGGCGGTGCTCATCGACCGCGGTCACCGTGAAATGCCGATACGCGCTGATTACGTCGGGAAAAATATACCCAGCGCCCGCCACGAGGATATCCAGGTCCGCCTGGTAGAAACCGACGGCGTTGACGAGGTAGCTATCGTCAGTCCGTCCAACCATAATAACACCAATAGTCGACCGCAGAAACAGACCCTTAGCGGAAGGAGGGAGGAGTTACCATGAGTCTGACAAATAGAAACCTGGTAACTATAGACGACCTCTCCAACGGCGAGATACTCGGCCTCTTTAACCTGGCCGACGAGATGACGGCAAGCATGAAAGACCAGTACGGTCTCTGCCAGGGGATGGTTATGGCCAGCCTTTTCTTCGAGCCGAGTACCCGGACAAGATTGTCCTTCGAGGCTGCCATGCACCGACTCGGCGGCAGTGTCATCACCGCGTCTGACGTCGGCGCCAGCTCACTCGCCAAAGGAGAAAGCATTTCGGATACTGCTAAAATCGTGGGGAGCTATGCCGATATTGTCGTCATCCGGCATCCCTGGGAAGGGGCGGCTAAAGTCGTTGCCGATTATGCCGGAATCCCGGTGATAAATGCCGGCGACGGCGGCCACCAGCACCCCACCCAGACCCTCTGTGACCTTTACACTCTTTTCAAGGAAAGAAATACCATCAAAGGACTTAAAATTGCCCTGTGGGGAGATTTGAAATACGGCCGCACCACCCACTCCCTGATTTTCGCCCTGGCCAGGTTCGGCGCCGATATTCTCTTCTGCCCCAGCCCCGGACTGGAAGTGCCGGAGCACGTTATCGACAAACTGGTGACGGAATACGGCGGAGAAGTCGAAAGAATCGAAGCTCTCGACCAGACCGACAAAGATAATGTCTTCCCCATGGACGCGATTTACACCACACCGAGCAGTCCCCACCAGCTGGCGATGATGCCGGATATCAGCGTGCATGTGGAGCTAAAAGAGGGGGTTGATGCCCTCTATGTAACCCGACCGCAAAAAGAAAGATTTACCACCGGAGAAAACGGACAGGAGCTAAAAGATAAATATCCGGTGGTCGATAAAAAGCTGCTCAAGGGGAAGGCCTTCCGGGAAACGCTGGTAATGCACCCGCTGCCCCGGGTCGATGAACTCGCCTACGAAGTCGATGGCGACCCCCGGAGCATGTATTTTAAGCAGGCTGCCCACGGAGTACCGATAAGGATGGCACTGATTTCTCTCCTGCTTGGCACCAGGGATATTTCCGTTCCCGAGGTAGACTCTCCCGGCCCGGTCGAACATCCCGTTTACCAGCAGGATTTAAGCCCTACGTGCCCCAATCCCACTTGCGTATCGATTCAGGCCACCGAGACAAAGTACCTCAAGCCGGAATTTCAAATAGTAAAAACGGAGCCCCTTACACTGCGCTGCGTTTACTGCGAACACGGTTTCGAGCCGAAATTCGTGGCCAGCGCCGACTGGCACGAAGGGAAACTCGATACTAAGAAGTACCACGGTGCCGACAGCCACTGGGCCAGGACTATCCGGCCGGAAAACCTCATCGTTTTCAATACGGAAGAGGAGGCGCTTGCCCATGGCTTTAAGCCCAGCCATTATACGGGAGGACATCACTAGAAAATGCCCGATGCTCTACTCATACAGGGCGGCCGCGTTATCGACCCCGCCCAGGATATTGATAAAACCGCCAGCCTGCTGGTTAAAGAGGGTAAAATCCTCTGGCTCGGCGAGGGAACACCGCCGGGGGGAGACCATGCCGTCCTTGATGCCGATGGTCTCATCGTTTGCCCCGGTTTCATAGACCTTCATTGCCACCTGAGACAGCCCGGCGGTGAAGATAAAGAGACAATTGCCACGGGGACGCTGGCGGCGGCACGGGGCGGCTTTACCACCGTTTGCTGTATGCCCAACACCGAACCTCCCCTGGATAACGAGGCTATGCTTAACTACGTCAGGACAATAGCCGCGCGGGAAGGCGTAACGCGCGTGTTTCCCATCGGCTGCGTGTCAGTAGGACGCAAGGGAGAGGAGCTGGCCGACCTCAATGAGATGGAGATGAACGGAGCCGTTGCCTACAGCGATGACGGCTCACCGGTCATAAGCCCGGATGTTATGCGGCAAGCACTCGAATATAGTCGTGATTTCAACCGTCCGATAATCGACCACTGCGAGAACCTTTTTCTCAGCCAGGGTGGCCAGATAAACGAGGGCGTTGTCTCGCTGGAAATGGGACTCAGGGGAATACCGACAACCGCCGAGGAATTGTTCGTCCAGCGCGATATCGAGCTTGCCCGCGAGACCGGCGGTCATTTGCACATCGCCCACGTCAGCACCGAAGGCTCGGTCGACCTCATCCGGGCCGCCAAGGAGCAGGGCGTCCATGTCACGGCGGAGGTCACCCCCCACCACCTCACCCTGACCGAAGATGACGTTTTAAAACATAAGACCTACGCCAAGGTCAACCCGCCCCTGCGGACTGAAAGGGATACGCTGGCCCTGCTGCGAGGGCTGAACGATAGCGTTATCGATATCGTAGCGACGGACCATGCCCCCCACACCGCCGCCGATAAGGACTGCGAGTTCACGCAGGCGGCTTTCGGCATCAGCGGGTTGGAAACGGCCCTGGGGAGTCTGGCGGGGCTGGTCTTTCACAGCGAGCTCAGCCTGAATACCCTGATTGCCGCGCTGACGGTCGGGCCGGCGCGCATCCTCGGCTACGAAAAGCTGGGCACACTGGAGGTCGGGGCGCCGGCGGATATCACCATCTTCGATCTGCATAAAGAGTGGGTTGTGGATACTGAGCGGTTCGCCTCCAAGGGCAAAAACACGCCTTTGAACGGGCGCACACTTAGAGGAAAAGTTATGGCGACCTTTTATATAGGGAATCCGGTCTATATGGACGAAACTCTGAAAATAGAATCGAATACTCATTATGACTAAAAAGGCGATTCTGGTGCTGGCGGACGGCTCGGTCTACGAAGGTTATTCCTTCGGGGCGGAGACGGATACCATCGGCGAGGCGGTCTTCAATACCAGCATGGCGGGCTACCAGGAAATGCTCACCGACCCATCCTATGCC
>CAYYVO010000262.1:0-1352 GCA_964475175.1 uncultured Dehalococcoidaceae bacterium
TTATACTTTACCGCTTCTTTAAGGAAATGAAAGGCCTGCAGATAGTGCCAGCCGCCGTTGGTATCCGTCATTATCTTGATATCTTTACCCACCGCATCCCGGAGAGCGCCGAGCATCTCCAGGTCTTCTTCGATTGATTTGGCGCCGACTTTCAGCTTTAAACCTCTGAAGCCAGCCTTTACCAGCATTCTGCCTTCCTCCCCGACCTCTTCCACAGTCCCCGAGGACATCACGAACACCAGGGGTATTCGCTCGTTGGAGAGACCGCCCAGGAGCTTATAGACGGGTACGCCCAGGGCCTTGCCGACGATATCGTGCAGGGCGTAGTCTATAACAGCTTTCGACTGGTTATTGACCTTGGCCGCTTTGTCCATCCGCGCCACGATTCTTTCGATATTAAAGGGGTCTTCCCCGAGGAGGACCTGGGGTCCGTAAACCTTATTGATATTGTATATGATGGAGTCCTGGCTCTCGCCCATGTACCAGGGCGAAGTATCCCCGGTCTCGCATATGCCGGTTATACCCTCGTCGGTATGTATCTTAACGACCACGGCATCGGCGCAGGCGGCTGTGCCTCCCCCCATCTTCATCGGCTTCGCAAAGGGCATCGAGACGGGTATGCATTCTATCTTGGTAATTTTCATCGGTTTATCCTCCAGTTGATTATTTAGTTGGGCCACAGAAAACAGGACGTGGTATATGGCTCTGATTAATGCGGATGCTATTCAGATATAGCATGACATGCAGTGATAAGTCAAACCAAATATTCAGTTATTTACTATCCTTGAATCTTTGTGATTAAAGTCATAGCTCAAGATACGGTTAATCCTGTAGTATATGTTAGAAGGAAAAGAACATACACCTTTTTAAAGGAGGTGAGTGAAATGCAAAGCAAGTGCCCCGGACAGGATACAAGGAACCTGCGAGCAGCCATGTATAAATGCCCCAAGTGCGGTAATGAAGTAGAAATGTTCTCCGATGAACTCAGGATAAAGTGTAAAAAATGCGGTGAGTATGTCTATAAAGAGCAAACGCCATCGTGCATCGAGTGGTGCCCGTCGGCGCAGCAGTGCCTTGGAGAAGAACGGTGGAAAGCGCTCAAAGGCATTGACTAGACAAATATCAGGAGATATAAAATGGTAACGAAAACAGTCAGAAAAATAGTAAAAATCGACGATGAAAAATGCAACGGCTGTGGTGCCTGTATTATCTCCTGTGCCGAGGGTGCTCTGGAGATAATCGACGGCAAGGCGAAGCTGGTTAGCGAGAAATACTGCGACGGACTGGGTAACTGCCTGGACTGCCCTGAAGGTGCTATCAGCATCGAGGAGCGTGAGGCCGATGATTTCGAT
>CAYYVO010000262.1:1362-3297 GCA_964475175.1 uncultured Dehalococcoidaceae bacterium
GCAGATGATTTGGATGAAGCGGCAGTCGAGGAACACCTGAAGTCACAGGAGACCGAGGAACCGCTGGCCTGCGGCTGCTCATCCGCCACGGTGCAGCAGTTCGAGAAAGATAACGGGGCAAAAGCCCCCGTAGCTGAGACTCATAAACCCGCGGTAAAGTCCCGGCTGGGCCACTGGCCGGTGCAGCTGACGCTGGTGCCGCTAACAGCCCCGTTCCTAAAAGGCGCAGACCTGGTGCTAGCGGCGGACTGCGTACCGTTTGCGTATGCCGGTTTTCATCAGGATTTCCTAGGGGATAATGCCGCTCTGCTGGTGGCATGTCCCAAGCTGGACGATTTCCAGGCCCATCAGGAAAAGCTAAACGAAGTATTGAAACAGTCCGGTATCAAGAGCCTGACAGTGCTCCACATGGAGGTGCCGTGCTGCTCGGGGCTGGTACACATGGCCAAACAGGCGATTCTCGCCAGTGGCAACGTGGTGCCGTTCCGTGATATTACTATCAGTATACAGGGAGATATAAAGAAGGACTAAGCGACAATCCTTTTGCCAAGTTCGTAGGCGTCGTTGAGGGCGGTGGGATGGTCTTTAATCTCACCTCTCTTATCGACGCCTATTATTAACAGCTCCCCGGTATATGCGGCGTTGATGGCCTGGAAGAAGTACTTAATCGTCAGCCTGGGCCCGTCGAACAGCTTTTCGCCCCTGGTAGCGCCGACTCCTATAAATACTCCCTTTTTCTCAGGGATGTCCAGGTTTTTTAATACGTATTTCCTCGCCCAGAGCGCCTGGCAGCGGCTGATGAGCATCATAAGCTGAGCGCTGACGGTATAAAAAAAGATGGGCGAAGCCACGATTATAACATCGGCATCGAGGATTTTAGGATACAGGTCATCCATATCGTCCCTGATAACGCAGTTGCCGTCGTTGAGGCACCCGTAATATTCCTTGCAGGGTGCTATCTTCAGCTTATCGGCGATTATTTTCTCGACCTCTGCCCCCTGGCTCTGCGCCCCCTTGAGGGCTTCATCCAGCAGGAGGTCGGTATTGCCCTTAATCCTCGGGCTGCCCATGATACCCAGAATATTCAATTTAAGCTCCGGTATGGTTACCGGCCGTCGCTGAACAGCTTACCGCCCTGCGAGACGTTCTCCGGCTTAAGGTCAACGATGTCGATCATTACTGCCTCAGGCGGGCACCCGACACTCTTCGCAATAGCTTCGGTAACGTCCTTAGCCAAGCCCCTCTTTTGTTCGGTGGTTCTGCCTTCGATGACTTTGATAGTTACTAACGGCATAGTTCCCCCTTCTAAATGGACTTCATTAAAAAAAGTTTAAGGCTTTCTCACCGGGGAGTCAAATATCATAAATAATATACTATTGATGTATTGGCATCTTAATATGCTCATCCCCTGTATCCCCCTCTCAAACGGATTTATTATCAGTATTTAAACTCATTATGTTTGAGAGGGGGAAAGAATATGAGAGGGGGCTAAGCCCCCTCTCTCCTTAACTCCCCTCTCCAGTCATCATTAGCTCTTGTCTCTTACCAATGTCTCTGACTGGAGAGGGGACCAAGGGGTGAGGTTATCACCTGCTTACCGGATACCACCAAAACTACCAAAAGCGTTTGTTAATGGCGGCAGGCGGGCTTACGGCTAGCCGGCCCATTTCTCGGCCAGGTTTCCTGTCCAGGGGAGTTTATATTTCTTTTCTTGGGCCGCCATGACCATCAGCAAAATCCACAGTACGAATCCAACCACCGAAGCCAGAGTCAGGATAACCCATCCCAGAAACGGGATTCGAGAGAAGATAATGTCAATAACCGTAAGTGTTCCGAAGACGAGTATGGATTGAAAGGCATGAAAACGTACGAACTTGTTTTTAGGTTCGATGATGAGGAATATTATGCCGGTTATCCATCCCAATACGTAGCATA
>CAYYVO010000263.1:0-3293 GCA_964475175.1 uncultured Dehalococcoidaceae bacterium
AAGGCATACCCAGAGCCCGGCCGACGTCCCTGGTAGCCGCCCGCGCCCCCAGCGTGCCGAAGGTGATAATCTGGGCGACGTGGTCCTGGCCGTATTTCTGGGATACGTAGTTGATGACCTCATCACGGCGGTCGTCCTGGAAGTCCATATCGATATCCGGCATCTCCTTGCGCTCGATGTTGAGGAAGCGCTCGAAGACAAGTCCGTGCTCAAGAGGGTCGAGGGCGGTAATGCCGAGGCAGTACAAAACGATGCTCGAAGCAGCGCTGCCCCTGACGCCGAAAAGGATATTTTGCTTTTTTACGAATGTAATTATGTCCCAGACAACGAGGAAGTAATTAGCGAACTCGGTCTTTTTAATGACTTCCAGTTCGTAATCAAGACGTTGCTCTATCTCTGGAGCGGGGTCGGGATAATAGTCCCGCAGATTCTGGCGGCAGAGCTCTGCCAGGTACTGGTCGGCGGTTAGACCTTCTGGAAGCTCAATCTCCGGCAGGTGCAGACGTCCGAACTCCAAATCCAGGTTGCACATCTCGGCGATACGCCCGGTATTTTCCACTGCTTCGGGGATGTCTTTAAAGAGCTCCGCCATCTCTTCGGGGCTCCGAAGATAGAAGGTATTTCCCGCCATCTTCAAACGCTTCTCGTCGTGAATAGTAGAGTTTGTGCCGATACAGAGTAGCAAATCGTGCGCGGAGGCGTCTTCTTTATTGATATAGTGGGTATCATTGGTCGCTACCAGCGGAATATTAAGTTCGCGGCTCATCTGGATTAGGTAGTTATTAACGGCTTCCGCCTCTTCGATTGGATGTCTCATCAGTTCAAGATAAAAATCGCCGAAGGTCTTCTGATACCAGAGGGCAGCCTGTTTCGCCTCCTCATATTGCCTGACCAGAATAAGCTGTGATATTTCCCCGGCCAGACAGGCGCTAAGGGCGACAAGGCCTTCGCTGTGCTGCTTTAGTAGCTCTTTATCGACCCTGGGCCTGTAGTAAAAACCTTCCAGGTGGGCTTTGGTGGTGAGCTGTATAAGGTTCTGGTACCCGGTATTATCTTTGGCAAGGAGGATAAGATGGTGGTTGCTTTTGTCACCGGCGTTACGGCTGAGCCGGCTGCCCTGCGCTATATATATCTCGCAGCCTATGATGGGCTTGATGCCGGCTTCCCTGGCGGCCTGGTAGAATTCGATAACACCATGCATAACGCCGTGGTCGGTTATCGCCAGGCTCTCCATGCCCAGGTCTTTGGCTTTCAAACACAGCTGATCGATGCGGCACATGCCGTCAAGTAGACTGTATTCGGTGTGTACATGGAGGTGGGTAAACATCGTTCTCCCGGCTTTGATTAGTGATAATTATAACATAGCGTTATCCGGTGTAAAAACGCAAATGAGAGGAGTTGACAATTAACCAGCTTGCGGCAGGTCAGCCCGTACAAGTATAATTACATCGGTTGCTTGGTCAACTTTAAAATCCCCCCGTAAAATGATATTGTGCCGTCCTGTTCACTTGGATGCCCGAAGTATCTTGCGCCTGAATCAGCAATAATAGTGTGTAAAAAGGAATAATAACTGTTGCCGCAAGAAATACCTGCCCCATCAAAGAAAAGAGTCTTTTACGGCTGGTTCGCCCTTTCCGGTGTCATGCTCGTTATCTTTCTCGTCGGCGGGGTTTTCGTCAATTCTTTCGGAGTTCTACTGCCCGTAATTACCCTCGAATTCGGCTGGAGCCGGGCGGTGGTAGCCGGGGCGCTTTCGACGGGGATTATGGCCTTCGGGCTACCCAGTCCCTTGTGGGGTATCATAGTAGCCAGGCTCGGACCGAGGTTTACCCTGATAACCGGCAATCTACTGGCAGGACTGGGGATAGCCGGTGTCTATTTCGTCCAGGAAATCTGGCATATTTATGTTTTATATGCCCTCATCGGGATAGGGGGTGGTATAGGTGGGTATATCTCCTGCACCACGGTAATCAATAACTGGTTCATCAAGAAGCGTTCCCTGGCGCTGGGGATTTTTATCGGCTGCGCCGGGCTGGGCGGTCTGATTTTACCGCCGCTAACCACGGCGCTCATTTCTGCAATCGACTGGCGCCTGACCTGGCTGGTGCTCTCATCGCTTATTATCGTGCTGGCCGTACTATTGGGAGGCGTTATCCTCGTCAGGAACAGGCCGGAGGATATGGGTCAGACGCCGGACGGGGCACCGGCGGAATCCTATGACGATGTACTGGCCGAGGAGACTTCCTCCCTCCCCGATAAAGCCTCGGCTGAATGGCGGGTAACCCAGGTATTGAAAAGGCCGACGGTATGGCTGATAGGCGGCTTTACCGCTGCCAATACCTTTACCTTGGGAATGATGGTGACCCACCAGATAGCCTACCTCCAGGACATCGGTTTTAATCCGATGTCGGCAGCTACCACGATGAGCTTCATGTCTATATTCAGTATCGCCGGCAGTCTTTTGTTCGGAGCCCTTGCTTTAAAGGTGAACGTGAGATACCTGGCAGTCGCCTTTTTTATGATGCAGCTAATGGGCCTGGTGACGATACTTTCGAGTCGCGAGCTGGTTTTTATCTATATCTACGCTGCCTTCCAGGGGATGAGCAATGGGGCGCTGACGACGGCAATGCCGACTATCGTAGGGGCTTATTATCCGCGGGAGCGTTACGCTCAGGTACTGGGGGTAGTCATCCCGTTCCAGGTCTGCGCCAATGCCATTGCCGCTACGGTGGCCGGGCTGATATTTGACGCCACGAACTCGTATACCCCCGCCTTTATCGCCGCCGCCACTTTCTGCCTGTTCGGGCTGTTCTTCGTCTCTATGGCCCGTCGGCCTAAGCTGGTCTGATTCTTTCCTAAACGTGATTTTTATCTCCCGTCAGTGTACAATCTTTATACGATGAAAATCGCGGCGCAATGGATATTTATCATCTGTTTGCCTGTCCTGCTGGCAACGGCCGCCGTGACGCTGGCGGTCAACAGTCCCTGGCTTTATCGCTACGGCTTCGAGGAGTACGGGGTGGGAGAGACGACGGGACTGGAGCAGCCGGAACTGGAGAAGGCCGCCGCCGGGCTCATCGACTACTTTAACTCCGGCGACGAGTACATAAGCCTGACGGTACTCAAGGACGGCCGGCCTTTCGAGCTTTTCAACGAGCGGGAGGTGGGGCATCTTAAGGACGTCAAGGGGCTTTTCCGGGTGGTCTACCGGCTGCTTCTGGGGACGCTGGTATACGGTCTGACATACTTCGGGGTGAGCTTTTTCTGGTGGCGTGACCGGCGGCGTTTGGGGT
>CAYYVO010000264.1:0-3293 GCA_964475175.1 uncultured Dehalococcoidaceae bacterium
CTGGGTTACGCCGATGGCAAGGCAGTCCCGGAGACCCACTGGGAGACGATGGAATATCTGAAATCGCTGGGTTTCAAGGTAAACCCGAATAACAGCCCGCTTAAAAACATCGACGCCGTCGAGGAATACTATCGCGAATGGGAAGGTAAACGGGAAAACCTTGACTATGAAGCCGACGGCATCGTTATCAAGATAAACGGAATCGCCCTGCAGCGTGAACTCGGCGATATCGGCCGCGAGCCGCGGTGGGCGATTGCCTATAAGTTCCCCGCCGTTCAGGGCACCACCCGCCTTAAAGACATCGGCATCAGCGTGGGACGGACCGGCACGCTTAATCCTTACGCTATCCTGGAGCCGGTCTCTGTGGGGGGAGTCACCATCAAACAAGCCGCCCTGCATAATGAGGACGATATCCGCCGCAAGGACATCCGCATCGGGGATACCGTTATTATCCAGCGGGCGGGCGAGGTGATACCGGAGGTAGTCGGGCCGGTTGCCAGCAAACGCACCGGACAGGAGAAAGTGTACGACCTGCTGGAAAAGCTCCCCCGTAACGATAAAGGCCAGCCCGCCTGCCCCGAATGCCACAGCGAGGTTATCAAGCCCGAAGGTGAGGTAATGTATTATTGCTCTAATGCCGCCTGCCCGGCCCAGTCCCAGCAGCGCATCGAGCACTTTGCTTCGAGGGGCGCCATGGATATCCGCGGTATCGGCGAAAATATGAGCGCCACTCTCTATAAAAAAGGTCTGGTAAAAGATATCGCCGACCTTTATTACCTGAAAAAGGAACCGCTTGCCGAACTTGACAAGATGGGAGATAAAAGCGCCGAAAACATCATCAACTCCGTAAACCGCAGCAAGGAACGCCCGCTGGCCAGGGTAATTTTTGCCCTCGGCATACGGCATGTCGGCTCGGAAACGGCTGATATTCTCGCCGGTCAGTTCCACAGCCTCGATGATTTAGCAGGTGCCTCCGTAGAAAGACTTATGGGAGTCGAAACCATCGGCCCGAAAATCGCCGAGAGCATTACCGCATTCTTCCGCCAGGAAGAAAACCGCGATATTATAAGGCGTCTTAAAGAGGCCGGCGTTAAGCTGGAGGAAGAAGCTATACAACCCTCCGAGCTTCCCCTCTCCGGCAAAGAGTTCGTCGTTACCGGTCGACTTGAATCGTTCTCCCGTCATGAAGCGGAAGCAAAAATAAAAGAACTCGGTGGGACAGCCAAAGGCGACGTAACCCAAAAGACCGACTTTTTGGTGGCGGGCGCCGACCCCGGTTCCAAGCTGACCCGCGCCCGCGAGATGGGCATAGAGATACTCGATGAAAAGGGATTTATCAAGCTATTAGAGTCGTCGTAAATAAAATTATTCGGGAGGCTGGCATGAGTGCAAGAAGCCTGCATATCAAGTATATCCTAGTCATTGTTATACTATTCGTCATTACCGCTTTAAGCGTCACGGCGATGTTCAACCGGACCGACCGTATGTTCGCAGCCGAAGAAGCCCTGACCTCCGTGCAGAGCCAGCTGGCTACCGCCCTTTATGAAGTCGAGACGACACAGTCGGAACTAACTATGACGGAGTCCGAACTGACTCTGACACAGACAGAGCTCTCCACGACACGGAGCGAGCTGACCGAGACCATGAGTACCCTCCAGATAACCTCCGGCAACCTCGCAGACATAGAGCAGAAACTGACGAATATCGAGGCTGAGTATACCGTCGCCAGCGAGCAACTGGCTATAGAGACGACCCGGGCCGACTCCCTATATAGCGACCTAGGCAAACTGCAGATAAACTATGACCGCATGACCGATGGCTATGGTTATGTGCTAACAGACCCCACATATCAGGAAATGAAACGCTTTATCTCCGCTGACAGGACAGATGCGAACGAGTATGTAGATGACAGCTATGTTTGCGGGGATTTCTCCGCCGACGTGAAAAAAAATGCCAATGAACAGAAAATCCGATGCGCCTACGTCGTCATCGACCACCCGGATACGGGGCATGTCATTGTGGCCTTTAACACCACGGATAAAGGTATAATCTACATCGAGCCACAGAGTGACGAGGAGGTCAACCTCCAGGTCGGTAATAAATACTGGCAGTGTGTCGTACCACGACCCGGATATTTTTACACGGCGCCTGATTACGATGATACTGTACTCAAATATACCAAAGTATGGTGATAGAAAGCTGAGTAGACATGAAACTAATCGTCGGCCTGGGTAATCCGGGATATTCATACGCTCGCAGCCGCCATAATATCGGCTTTCTATGCGTCCGGCATCTTGCCAGGGAGCAGAACATCCGCTTCGATAAAAAGCAGGGTCACGCCCGCACCGGCATCGGTAACATCGGGCGAAGCCGCGTTGTGCTGGCACGGCCCCAGACCTACATGAACGCCAGCGGGGAATCGGTCAACGCCCTGCTGAGGAAGCTGAATCTCATACCAACTGACCTCATCGTTATCCATGACGACCTCGATATGCCCACCGGCAAAATCCGGCTGCGTCTCGGCGGCGGGTCCGGGGGTCACAAGGGAATCGATTCCATCATCGCGCGTATCGGTAATAGCGACTTTTACCGCGTCCGGGTTGGCGTCGGCCGACCGGAAATAACCGAAGATTCCGAGGCTGTCAAAGAAGAAGCGGTTATCGCTTACGTCCTCTCCGACTTCACCTCCGAAGAAAAGAAGGTAATCGAAAAAACTATCCCGGAAGTCAGCCATGCTGTCGTCTGCCTGCTCACCGAGGGCTTGACCGCCGCTATGAATAAATTCAACTAAGATGTTATAATCTTGATATCCGCGGGAAATTTTAATGCAAGATAATCTCATCTTCATAGGGGTAATCGGCGGCAGTGACGTATCTCCCCAGGTAGCCGCTATTGCGGAGGAGGTCGGGAGGGAGATTGCACGCCGGGGCGCCGTGCTGGTATGCGGTGGAATGGGAGGCGTTATGGAGGCCGCCTGTCGCGGCGCCAATGAAGAAGGGGGACTGACCGTCGGGATACTGCCGGGAGACAGCCGGAATGCCGCCAATACCTACGTAAAAATCCCAATCGTTACTGGTATGGGTCAAGCCAGGAACGTGGCTGTGGTAAAATCATCTCTGGCAATCATCGCTATCGATGGCAGTTACGGCACACTCTCGGAAATCGGCCATGCCCTGCAAAACGGCATACCGGTCATAGGGCTGGGCACCTGGGAACTTAATCGCGAAGGTATATCAGATAAAGGCATCATTAAAGCAGAGGACCCGGCAGAAGCGGTCGAGAAGGCCTTATCG
>CAYYVO010000265.1:0-3271 GCA_964475175.1 uncultured Dehalococcoidaceae bacterium
CCCCGATGAAGCGACTGAGGGCAGTGAGAAGGGTATCCACGATATCGTTGGTCGGTTCGGGGGCGAGGTCCGTTCCCGGGTTGGTATCCCACGCCGTGTTAAAGGTATAGTACCGCCCGATACGAATGTTTTCATAAAGGGCATGGAAAATATTCTCCTCGGTGGCGATTTTCTGAACACGTTCATCATCATTCAGGTCATCGTCATCACCGGTTATATAATCGGTCAGTGTAGTCAAACCAGGAATTATCTCACCGTAGGTCATATCATCGCCGGAGAGTTCCAGGGTATCGTAAAGACCGTTGGAATTGGTATCCGAGAGAACGAAATACACAGGTTCATCACTGACGGCATCGACATCAAGGTCGATATAGTAACTATTCTCGAACCAGCTCTTGGAGGTGATAGAGGCAAAGGCATCATCAGCAGGAGTCAGTTCATGCTGGAAATAAACATTAAACCAGTATTTGCCGAGGTGGTCGTCCTGGCTGGTGCCGGTACGGGGGCCTTTCCAGATGCGCTCGTCATCATCCGTCCAGGTCTGGATATCATGCAAATCCGCCTCGCCGAAGGTACTGTCCTGAGACAGGTCGATACGGTCGATGTTATCGTCGTCATCCAGGTCGGTAAGGACACAGTAGAGGTCATTGAGTTCGCCGTCAGCATCCCAGTCCTCCCGGAATTTCGCCGTATAATAATTCTGGTCGCCGGGGGTTTCGGCATAGAACCGGAGGTCTTCTGCCGAGAGGTCATAGTAGCTGACCATGGTAAAAAGGGTACTCCCATCAACGGTAGTAAGAGAATTATACCGGCCGACATTGCCATTTGAGTAAGGCGATCCCTTGTTACCGTCAAGGTGATAGTAGTCCCAGGTGAAAGGGGCGCCATAGTCGTCGGACTTTGCCATCATGAGGTCGCCCACCCACTCGTTGTAATAGGTAATGATAACCGTGCTATCATCTGTCGCCGTGATAGAGTTATCGATACTTACCCCGAAGGGCGGGCAAAAGCCCGGCACATCTACGGGGAAACCGGGTGAAAATATTCTGCCGTTTGTGTACGGCACCGACCTGGCGAACCAGAGCGTAGTCGGCAGTATCCAGCTGGGTTTATACGTATAGCTCACGAAAATGTTATTTTCATCCAGGGCGTAGAGCGAAGTGCAGTCGCCCAGGAAGCCTGCCGGTATGGGGATATTAGCAATGCTCATTCCGGTGGGTACCACCAGCAGCGGCGTTGAATGATTCCAGCTTGTAAGACCGAAGGGTGTTCCCGGGATGTGTGTACTGCTGGCAACTATAAGCGTGCTGATGGTAACAGCAATATCGAGTGGCGGAAACACGGGTATATCAACAGCCAGCACGTACGAACAGTAGACCTTGCCGTCGTCGAGGGCCGACATAGCCGGGGCCCCGGATACGCCGTTTATCATAGGAATCCCCACCATCACGGGAGACATATCGTATGGGTAGAAATGCTCGCCGGCATCGCTCGAACGCGCCACCGTCAGGGTACCCCAGTCAAAGATGACGATGGAGTTGAGGAAGCTGACAAAGACCGTTTCCTCATCCACGGCTGCAACGGAGATATTGAAATTCGTTGTCGGTACATACGTTACCACCGCTCTATCCCAGCTTTCGCCCCCATCGGTGGAGGACGATACATAAAGGAAGCCCGCCCAGTAAGCAATAAAGATGCTGTCACCACAGGCAGCCATGGCCATAGAGTTTACCAAGGTATCGTCTACTTCTACCGCGCTTCCCCACGTAGTGCCGCCGTTGAGCGATTTCTTGAAAAGCACCCTGCCACTAAAGCCATTATCTTCATAGTAGCTAACATAGAGGACATCCTCATTTTTAGCTGCCAGGGAGCTGTACTGTCCCACGTTTCCCGCAGAGTCCACCACCACCGGCCCGGCTCCCCAGTACTGGTTAAGAGGTGTGGCATCCAGCTTGTTGTGTGTCAAAGTTAAGCTCGCGTTTACCGACTGGGCATTGATGGTCGCCGAGCCCGGTCTCTGGACGGTGTATTCTATACCGTTTCTGGGCTGTGGAGTAATATCAGGAAGGCCGGTCAAAGCTGATATAATCGTCATATCGGGCTGTACAGTATCCAGCAGGGCGCTGGAGTTCGATGTCTGAGGTTCAATTTCAACGGCCCCGGTAATAACATCCAGGGAAAAGGTGGTGTCGGAGCTTTGTGGACTGGTTGATGTAAATGGCGCCGGGGATGGTGTCGTCGTCTGAGCTGCCGGCGTCGTATAGCGGGTAAGCGTATTCCAGAAAACATCAACGTCATCCGTGAGGGGGCCGGGGATATCCAGGGTGGCTCTTACCGTAGCATCATTATCCGACATGTTTATCAGGGGCACGTCGAATATCAGCATATCGCCCGTAGCCACCATGGCACCTATCGAGGCGGCTGTGCCTTCATCGTTGACACTGACATGGGCTCTCTGCGCAGCTTTCCCCAGATCTTTTTCATCAAAATTTTCGCTATCTATGAGGACTGCCTGACTTACTGCTGTTGGAATATGGCCAATAAATGACTGCCCCAGTCCGGTGGCTCCTGCAGCAGCTACGATGCAGACGACTACTATCAACCACAGCACCTTTGTACGCAGACTCGTTTTAACTCTGGTTAGCCAGTTTCCGTTATTCATTTTCAGTATTTATACAGGAACGTGATATTAGGGTTACTTAATAGGAATTCATCATGTTGCCGGGCAATAAATGCTCTCAAAAATAACATACCTGCTTTATATTCAATTGTTCTAGTTGTGCAGATATAGAACACAGCAACATCAATAAAATGGATTACCCCATAAGGAACAAAGTGTAATAACTGAAATCACCCGAGGAAAAAGGCAAATTCCCTGTAATAAAGAGTATCTACTGCGGCGGATTCTGATAAGGAGTGAGGCTTGAGAAACCAAGGTATCAGTCAGACAGAATGCAATCCAGTGTTACGATAAAAACACATACATCCCGGTGTTTGTGCAATGGAAGGTAATTCCAATGGTATTTCTTCTTTAGTATCAATATTCAAGTCAGAAGCTGTAATTTCGATTTCCCACGTATCCAGTGATTACATTTTATCCCGAAAGATGTATCAGGTTTCCATCGTTAATCAATTAAATGATATGATAGATACATTTGACAATCTAAGTATCCAAGAGTATTATATGCGTGCTTAAGTAATTTCCCCGTTGAGTTTGCCGGAGATGGTCGGATGTAATAGCCACCAGCAGGTTCATTCTGAGTGCTCATCG
>CAYYVO010000266.1:0-3258 GCA_964475175.1 uncultured Dehalococcoidaceae bacterium
GTCCTGACCAAGCTCAAAGATATCCAGTCCGCCAACGGCAGTTGGGAAAACGATGTCATCGCCACCAGCCATGCCGTCTGGGCCTTAACCGAAGCGGACCCGAATTCTTTAGAAATATCCCCCGCCGTAGTTTGGCTGGAAGGACAGCAAAATCCCGACGGCTTTTGGCTGAATAACCAGGTCGGCTTCGCCGGCGGGTGGGACCTGCCCACCCTTTCCACCTCCCTGGCGGTTATCGCCCTGGGTACCTGCGCATCGTTCGGCGGTATTCCCGCGGCGAAACCTAACCCCACCCAGGCAAAATCGGTGAAACAGGTCCTGGACGCCAAAGACATCAACAAGCCCCTGATAAATATCCCCGGCTGTCCCCCTCACCCCGACTGGTTTGTCGGCACCATGGCCGGCGTTATCCTCAACGGACTGCCCACCGCCGACGACCTGGACGATTTATTGCGACCCAAGGCCTTCTACGGCAAACTGGTTCATGAAAACTGCCCCCGCCGCGCCTATTTTGACGAAGGCAAATTCGCCAAGAAATTCGGTGACGAGGGCTGCCTCTACGAACTCGGCTGCAAGGGGCCTATCACGTACGCCGACTGCCCTCTGAGGAGGTGGAACGGCGGTACCAACTGGGTTATCGGCGCCGGGGCGCCCTGCAATGGCTGTACCCAGCCAGAATTCCCCGACCAGACGGGACCTTTCTACGAGAAACTCGTCGATGTGGAGCTGCCCACCATCGGTGCTTACTGGGACAGCAAGGAGGAGAAATAATGGGCAAAATAGTAATTGATCCCGTAACCAGAATAGAAGGGCACCTGAAAGTAGAGTGCACCGTTGAAAACGGAGAAGTAAAGGACGCGAGAACAACCGGCAACCTTTTCCGCGGTATTGAAATCATCCTGCGGGGCCGGGACCCCCGGGATGCCCAGGTAATCACCCAGCGTATTTGCGGCGTCTGCCCGCAGTCGCACGGCATTGCGGCCACGCTGAACCGGGACAGCGCCTTCGGCCTTGCCGATAAAGTACCGGACAACGGCCGTATTATTCGCAACCTTATCCACGGGGCGCATGTCGCCCAGGACCACATCCTCCACTTCTACCACCTCGCCGCGCTGGACTACGTGAACGTGGCCGATGTCGCTTCTTACGAAGGCAACGACTCGCAGTTAAATTCCGTAAAAGACTTTATCAACCGCGGCGCACTCGGTCCTTTCCTGCCCCGCTACGAGGGCGATTACCGCCTGCCCCCGGAGATTAATCAGCAGGCCGTCGCCCACTACGTAAAAGCGCTGGAAATCCGCCGCATCGGCCATGAAGCCGTCAGCATTTTCAGCGGTAAGATTCCCCACAGTGTGGGGGTCGTACCCGGCGGCGTTACCAGCGTCCCCACCGCCGACAACATCATGGCCTATATCTGGAAGATAAAAATCCTGCAGGATTTCATCGATAACGTTTACATCCCGGACGTGCTGGCTGTAGCCGGTGCGTATATCGACTATGCCGGAATCGGTGTCGGCTGCCAGAACCTGCTTTCCTACGGCATGTACGACCTCGATGGCACCAGCCCGGACTACACCACCCGGGAGCGATTATTCAAACAGGGCGTTATCTCCGCCGACCTCAAACCGGACGCTCTTGATACGGACAAGATAACCGAGCACGTCAAACACTCCTGGTACGAGGATTCCACCTCGGGGCTGCACCCGTCAAAAGGAGACACCAGGCCGCAGTACGGTAAAGACGGCGCCTATTCCTGGACGAAGTCGCCCCGCTATAACGATAAAGTCTACGAGGTAGGACCTCTGGCCAGAGTGGCGGTAACCTACGCCAAAGGCGACCCCAAGATGAAAGAGATGGTGGAAGGGTCTCTGGCAGCGCTTAAAGCAACACCGGCTGCCCTCTTCTCCACGCTGGGCCGGCATCTGGCCCGGGCGCTTTCCGCTAAATTCATCACCGACCAGCTGGAAGGCTGGGCGCTTTCGCTCAAACCGGGAGAGCCCTGCTATACAGAGTACGAGCTTCCCGAAGAAGCCATGGGCATGGGCATCATCGAAGGTTCCCGCGGCGCCCTGGGGCACTGGTTAGAGATAAAAGATAAGAAAATCGCCAACTATCAGGCGGTAGTACCGACGACATGGAACGTGGGCCCGATGGACGATAAAGGCCAGCACGGCCCCATCGAGCAGTCACTTATCGGCACCAAGGTCAAGGACGAGAGCAACCCCTTCGAAATCGTGCGCATTATCCGCGCCTTTGACCCCTGCCTGGCCTGTTCCATCCACGTCGTCACACCTAAAGGTCGAGACCTGGGTCAGTTCAGGGTAGTGTAGCCTTAAAGGAGGAGAGATGATTTTATCAGAACAAAAGCCGTTTGAAGAAATTCTGGGCTATCTGGAAGGCGAGAATAGCGTTTTTATACTGGGCTGCAACGGCTGTGCCCAGTCATCGGGCAGCGGCGGCCCCGAGCAGGTTGCGGAAATGAAGCAAAAGCTCGAGGAAGCCGGCAAGAAAGTCACCGGCACCAAGGTTATCGATTTTCTCTGCGAAAAAGCCCTGGTAAAATCCGGGCTTCGCGGCAAAGTCGACGAAGTAGCCGCAGCCGATTCGATACTGGTAATGACCTGCGGTATCGGCGTACAGGCGGTAGCCGCTTCGGTGAACCGGGTATGCCATCCCTCCTGCAATACCGTCAACCTTGGCGGCAGTCGCGGCGAATGGAAGGGCACCGAGCGGTGCTACGAGTGCGACCAGTGCCTGCTGGACTATACCGGCGGCATCTGCCCTCTTACTGCCTGCTCAAAGAGTCTGGTCAGCGGGGCCTGCGGTGGAGCTTCAAACGGAAAGTGCGAGCTTTCGCCGGATAAGGACTGCGGCTGGGAGCTCATCTACAATCGACTGAAAGCCAAAGGCCAGCTTGATAAACTACAGGTTTCCATAGACCCGCTGGACCACGCCAAGCTGATGGCAAGACCGGAAATGTTGTCTACCTCACGCTACGCGCTGGAGCAATCTGACGAGGAGGTAAGATAAATGAGCCTGCAATCGAAACTGGAATCAGGAAAGTTTGCTATATCATGTGAGTTCGGCCCGCTCAAGGGGACGGATACGACTGAAATCAGGGAAAATGTCGAGGTTCTCAAGGGCAAGGTCGATGCCGCCAATGTCACCGACCAGCAGAGTTCGGTAATGCGCTTAGGGTCGCTGGTGACCTCCTACCTGGCCGTGCAGGGAGGCCTGGAACCTATATTCCAGATGACC
>CAYYVO010000267.1:0-3244 GCA_964475175.1 uncultured Dehalococcoidaceae bacterium
AACAGGCTTATTGATGAAGCCTACGGACGTGCCAAGAAGATTTTAACCGAAAACAAAGATAAACTGACGAATCTCGCCAAGAGGCTAATAGAGCAGGAGACGCTCGAGGGCGAGGAACTGGAAAGGGTATTCGGCGAGGTTGGCCTGAAGGAACCTCATCACGAGGTAAAGGAAACGAAAGTTCCGGCGCCGGTCAAGCCGGTGGCCGAAGGCGAGAAGGTGACCAAGCCGAAGAGAGTTCCCGGCGTGCCGCGCCTTGTCCCCAAGCAGACGCCGGCTGGCCCCGATTAACTGTTATCCGTTCATTCGGACTTGCTAAAGGATTTTGGGTGTCTGTCATTCCAGCGCAGGCTGGAATCCAGTTTAGGACATCAAGTATTTTCTCTCCCGCGAATGGATTCTGGCTTTGCTCAGAATGACGTTTAATAGCATGGTCATTCCTGTTACGGAGTTGATATGATTAAAATCACCGATAAGCCGATATCTCCGGAACAGGTCGTGAAGGAGGCCAAGACAAGCGACAGCGGCTGTGTGGTAACGTATGTCGGCCTGATTCGCGACAACTCCCGCGGTAAAGAGGTCCTTTCTGTGGAATATACCGATACCGACGGAAATGCGGAAGCCGGCCTCCGCGGGATTGCCGGACAGATAAAGCAGCGATGGCCGGTGAAGAACGTGTCTATCGTTCACCGTGTGGGAAAGCTGGAGGTGGGGGACATCAATCTCGTCGTGGCTATTGCATCCGGGCACAGACAGGAAGGCCTGGAGGCTGCGGCGTATGCCGTCGACTGTTTTAAAGAGAAGCTGCCGACTGCCAAGAAGGAAACCTACCGGGACGGCAGTGTCTGGACGGGGGATTAGGTTCTGGGATTAGCAACCTCAAGTTCCCTGTTTAATAACGTAATCAGCCAGGTCCTGCAGCGCCCGGCGACCGGGAGTATCAGGGATTCTATTAATGTTCAGGCAGGCCTTTTTGCTGTATTCGGTAGCTACCTTGTAGCAGTCCTGTATAATCGATGAATTGAGCACCATTTCAATCGCTTTTTCGACATTCGTTTTGTCCCCGGTCTCGAAGAGTCTTTTCACCGGATTATCGTCAGGGTGTTTCTCCATCAGCAGCATGGCCGGAAGCGTCAGTGTTCCCTGTAGTAAATCGGAACCTACCGGCTTGCCCATGGCCTCCTCGGTGCTGGTGAAATCAAGAATATCATCGACGATTTGAAAAGCGATACCCAGATTATCGCCGTAATCTTTCATAACATCCAAAATATCCTCAGGGGCCTTGCAAAGGATAGCGCCGGACTGCGTTGACAATGAGAAGAGGGAGGCGGTCTTGCCGTAGATACGCTTAAAATAGTCTTCGCGGGCCTGGCCCAGCTTGAACGACGCCCGGAACTGGCCTATCTCGCCGCTGGAAATAATACCCAGTGTCTGCGAAAAGAGCTTGATGACCCTCGGCGTCTGGGTGTCCGCGACATACTCCCCGGCCTTGGCAAAAAGGTAGTCACCCATGAGTATGGCTATTTCATCACCCCAGATACTGTTGATGGTGGCCTGCCCGCGGCGTGTCAGCGCTTTATCTATGGCATCATCATGGACGAGAGTGGCGGTGTGCATCAACTCGACGGAAACCGCCATGGGGAGCAGGTATTCCAAATTATATTTAAATGATTTGCCGGAAAGCAGGGTAAGCGCCGGCCTGATTCCCTTGCCTATCTCACTCACCACATGGCTGAGCTGTTCCGCCAGCCAGTCGAAATCAATCCGGCTGATGGACTTCAAGGTGTCTCTTACCTTTCCCAGGTCTTCCTGTATAGGTGCGTAAATCTGGCTAAGTTCCAATGCGTGCTGTCTCCTCTTCGATAATGCTTTCGTCGAGCTTGGTAAAAAGGGGTTTAGACTCCCTGAGCTTTTGTCCCGGCGGCACCGTTTGCGGTTTCCAGCCGTATTCTTCAACATTGCCATCAAAGCCTAAATATTCATATACTTTCTGGGAGCTGAACGGCAGGAAGGGGTAGAACATCGTTTTAAGGCTGTCAATTACGTTAAGGGCGGTGTAAAGCGATGTTGCGGCCGCCCGCCGGTTTTCCTTAATGACCTTCCAGGGGGCGCTTTCATCAAGATAGCGGTTGGCCTCCCGCGCCGCCGACATGGCTGTCATAATGGCCTGCTTGAAACTGCATTTGGAAAGAAGCTCACCGACCTGCTTTAGGGCGGAATTCGTATTATCAATAAGGTCATTATCGGACTTACTCAAATCACCGGGTTCCGGCACGCAGCCTTCGAAGTTACGGTAAACGAAGGTCAGTACCCGGTTCACCAGGTTGCCGTAGGTAGCCACCAGCTCATCGTTATTGCGGCGGACGAACTCCCGCCAGGAGAAATCCGTATCGCCGGTCTCGGGCATATTAATCGAGAGGATATACCGCAGCGGGTCGGGGTCGTAGCGGGATAGGTAGTCCGGGAGCCAGACCGCCCAGTTGCGGCTGGTGGAAAGTTTTTTACCTTCAATACCCAGGAACTCGTTAGCGGGTACATCGTAGGGGAGAGCCAGTCCACCGTAGCCGAGGAGCATAGCCGGCCAGATGATGGTATGGAAGATGATATTGTCCTTGCCGATGAAATAGTAGCTTTTAACGCCGTCCTCCCAGAAAGGACGCCATTTATCCTCGTCCCCGGCTATTTCTTTAGCCCACTGCTTGGAAGCGGAAAGATAGCCGATAACGGCCTCGAACCACACGTAGATACTTTTCTTCTCAAAGCCCTCGACCGGCACCGGCACACCCCAATCGATATCGCGGGTAATCGCCCGGTCTTTTAGTCCATCCTCCAGGAAACGGGTGGTAAAATTCAACACATTTGAACGCCAGTCTGTCTTGGTTTTAATCCATTCCAGCAGCCTGTCTTGAAAAGCAGGCAGCTTGAGGAAATATTGTTCCGAGTCTCTATATTCCGGGGGTGTACCGCAGATTCGGCAGTGTGCCTCGATCAGTTCCCGCGCGTCTATCAGCTTGCCGCAGGCCTCGCACTGGTCGCCGCGGGCCCCGGAGGCGCTGCAGAACGGACAGATGCCCTCGATGTATCGGTCGGGCAGAAAACGCTGACACTTGGGGCAATATGCCTGTGAAACGGTATCTTTATACAGGTAATCCTTTTCAAGGAGTCTAAGGAAAATATCCTGAGCCACACCGGCGTGATTAGAGGTTCCGGTGGTGGTATACAGGTCGAAAGATATGCCCAGCTT
>CAYYVO010000268.1:0-2601 GCA_964475175.1 uncultured Dehalococcoidaceae bacterium
GTACTGCGGAGGTAGTTAATGAGAAGCGATATGGTAAAAAAGGGCATCGAGCGCGCCCCGCACCGCGCCGCCCTCTACGGGGCGGGCGTCACCGAGGAAGATTTTAACAAACCGTTCATCGGCATCGTCAACAGCAAGAACACGCTTTTCCCCGGCCACGCCCACCTGGATAAAATAGCCGCGGCGGTAAAGGACGGTATCAGGACTGCCGGCGGGGTGCCGTTCGAGATGGGCACGATAGCGCTGGGAGAGTGCGTCAACGAGAACACGCCCGGCATGAGGTACAATTTGCCCAGCCGGGAATTCATTGCCGACTCCGTGGAAATACAGGCCAACGCCTATCCGCTGGACGGACTCGTCCTCATACCCAACTGCGATAAGATTGTCCCCGGCATGCTCATGGGTGTTCTCAGGGTCAATCTGCCGTCCATCTTCGTCAGCGGCGGCACGATGCTGGCCGGGCGTTACTGGGAGAACGGCGAGATAAAGCTGATAGATATTATCAACGTCACCGAGGGCATGGCCTCCGCCCTGCTCGGCAAAATAAGCGCCGAGGAGCTGGAAGAAATGGCCCGTATCGCCCTTCCCACCTGCGGCAGCTGCGCCGGTATGATGACCGCCAACTCGATGAACTGCCTGACCGAGGCGCTGGGGATGGCCTTCGCCGGCAACGGGACTATCCCGGCGGTGGATGCCGGGAGGATTCGCCTGGCCAGGGCCACCGGCGAGCGAATCGTCGGTCTGATAAAGGAGAACCTCTGCCCGCGTGATATCATCACTAAGGAGGTCATTCATAACGCCTTTTCGGTGGCCATGGCCGTGGGTGCCAGCACCAACACCGTGCTGCACCTGCCGGCGATTGCCCACGAGGCGGGTATCGATTTCCCCCTCTCGCTCGTCGACAAGATAAGCCGGAAGACACCCCAGATTGCCAAGTTCAGTCCGGCCTCGGAGCATTACCTGGAGCACCTCGACTTGGCGTGCGGTATCCCCGCCGTGATGAAGGAAATAGAATCGCTGCTGAACCTGGACGTTAAGACTGTAACGGGAAAAACGCTGGGAGAAGACCTGGGGGCGGCAAAATTGACGGACCGCAACATCATTCGCGCTTTTTCCGACCCCTATGCCGCTACGGGCGGTCTGGCCATACTGTTCGGGAACCTGGCGCCGGATGGGGCGGTGGTGAAAAGCGGGGCGGTCGCCCCCGAGATGCTTGTTCACCGCGGCCCGGCGCGGGTATTCGATTCCGAAGAAGAATCAACCAGGGCCGTACAGAACCAGGACTTTAAAAGCGGCGACGTCCTCGTTATCCGCTACGAGGGGCCAAAAGGCAGTCCCGGCATGGTGGAGATGCTCTGGACCACCGCCACCCTCTGCGGCATGGGCAAAGATAAAGAGGTCGCACTGGTTACCGACGGGCGTTTTTCCGGCGCTACGCGCGGCCCGGCCATCGGGCACATATCGCCGGAAGCGGCTGCCGGCGGGCCGATAGCCGCTGTCAACGATGGCGATATGATAACCATCGATATCCCTAACCGGACACTCAATATAGAGCTTTCCGACGATGAAATAAAGAGTCGGCTGGCCAGACTGCCGGAGTTCTGTCCTAAAGTTACCTCCGGCTACCTCAAACGCTACGCCGACCTCGTCACTTCGGCGAGTACCGGAGCAGTACTAAAAGACTAGAAACTAAAAGGTTTTTCTGAATCTTGGTTGTAAGAGGAATGAATGGTATTTCATATTCTGCCGCTATGGTTCGACAGGCTCACCATGAGCGGTGAATGGACCCGCTCACCCTGAGCTTGTCGAAGGGTGCGTATTCTTCCAACAAGGAATGAGCGAAAGAAGATTAAAAGGGGGGATTAGCATGAAAATCAGGGCCGCTGTTTTGCGTGAATACGGGGTGCCCATGAAAATCGAGGAGCTGGAACTCGATGAACCCCGCGAGCATGAGGTTCAGGTTAAGATGCTTGCCTGCGGGTTCTGCCACTCCGATGCGTCCGTCTGGAAAGGCTACATACCGCAGGACGTCCCGATGGTCCCCGGCCATGAGGCCTGTGCCGTGGTGGAGAAGATAGGGCCGGGCGTCACCAAACTGAAGCCGGGCGACCGCGTTATCGGGTGCTGGATGGTGCCCTGCGGCTACTGTTTCCAGTGCCGGCGGGGACGTCCCAATCTGTGCGAGACGAGCTCGAAGTTCTTCCAGGAAGGCAATCTCCTCGACGGCACCTCGCGCCTGACGGACAAGGACAGCAAACGGGTGGGACTGGGCAGCTTTATCGCCGGTTTCGCCGACCACAGCGTCATGCCGGATATCGGCGCCATCAAGGTGCCCGACCATATCAAGCTGCCCCCCGAGCAGCTCAGCCAGCTCGGCTGTTCCGTGGCGACGGGGTGGGGGAGCGTCGTTAACGTGGCTAAGGCGCGGGAAGGCGACTCCATAGGGGTATGGGGATGCGGGGGCATCGGACTCAATGCCATCCGGTTCGCCGCCCTGCGCAACTGTAGTCCGGTCGTGGCCGTAGATATCGAGGCGTCCAAGCGGGATATCGCCATGGAGTTCGGGGCGACGCCTTTTATAGATTGCAGCAGGGAAGACCC
>CAYYVO010000268.1:2611-3244 GCA_964475175.1 uncultured Dehalococcoidaceae bacterium
GGCATGGTGGTGGCTATCGGCATCCCGTCCATAGATTCTACTACAGACATTCCCCTGTTCTACGCGCCGCTGCACGCGAAATCGATACAGGGCACTCTGTACGGGGAGACTCACCCCACCGAGGACCTCCCCAGCCTGATGGAAGTTATGAACACCGGTATCCTCAAGACCGATAAGCTTGTAACCAGATTGATAACGCTGGATGACCTCGAAGAGGTGCGGGAGGCTATAGAGGCGAGGAAGGTGATAGGACGCTGGGTCATTAAATACGATTAGTCGCCCAGATACTTAATAAAGCCCTCACCGTCCAGGGTCTGGCGGTAGCGCTGCCTGCCCAGTTTCTGTAAAAACTTAAGGTAGCTCAGCCCTTCAGCCACGGCGCTGTAGCGTACGGCCCCAGGCTCGATGCAACGGCGGCACTGCTTCGTTTTATTGATACGCTTCCGCCAGTCACGCGCGCGGGCGCCGTTCCAGATTTCTTCGACATTCTTTTCTTTGATATTTCCGATTGGCTCCCAGAGCAGCTCGCAGGGATATACCGTGCCGTCAAACTCGATGAACAGGTAGTTGAAGGCCGCCGGGCATGACCAGGACCGGGGTCCCCTCGACCGGAAATTACGTACCCTAGAATAA
>CAYYVO010000269.1:0-1550 GCA_964475175.1 uncultured Dehalococcoidaceae bacterium
GCTTTAGAAGCGGGGCCATGAATAGCTACAGTCTCACCGAATTCCCCAAGTATGAGCGAAGTGGCCAGGGCTTGAATATCCCCTATTTGTACCGTTACCGCACCGTCCGGACGCGACACCAGGTTGAGCTGCACAGTGGCACCGGCAACTTTGGCTCCGATTTCCTGGGCACCGGTGCTGTTATAGGCAACCACCGTCGGGTTTCTATAATAGTCGCTGATATCATCCGTGCCGCCCGGCGGATTCGGGAGTGTTACCGTGGCATCCCCTGCGGTGGCGATAAATTCCACGACTGCAGGCGCGGTATTACTGGCGGTAACCACTCCAACTGCGGCCGTATCAAAGGCAGACAATTGGATAGTAACTTTCGGATTCGGGGATATGGGGTACGGGGCCGACCAGTTTGTACCGTCATCACTGGAGCCGATAAACTTAAGGTCGCCGTAGGTGGCGTCATAATAGCTGATGAAGATGTCACTGGGAGCTACGCAGGTTATAGACGAATATTGGCCCGTGTCCTCCTCATCTGTTGCCACCACGTCGTCTATAACACCGAGCGTCCATGCAGCGCCGCTATCGGTGGATTTGGCAAACTTCAGGTCGCCGTAGCCATTGGATTCGACATCATAGTAGCTGATAAAGATGCTGTAAGGCGCCGGGCCGGAAGCGGCGATGGAGTTATACCTGCCCACATCGTGCCCAGCGGTGCTGTCAACGGTCGAGAGGGTCCAGGTTGTGCCGCCGTCAGAAGTGCTGGCAAACTTGAGGTCGCTGTTTATGGGGTCGTAATAGCTGATAAACAGGTCATTCGTGCTCATCGCGGCGATGGAGGTGTACTGGCTCACCGGCCCGTACAGGTCAATCATGTAATTATCATCGGATGCATCCTCCCACACTTGAATGACGGTGCCGGATGAAGTTGCCTGGATGACGATATCACCGGAGCCGTCCGAAGAAACGGCCGATATTCCTCCGGGGAGGGCCCCCACCGGAATCCCGGTGTGCACCGTAGCGGTGCCTGAAACCAGGTTTATATTGATGTCGTGCAGATTAAGAGGATCTGACGAATCTGGCCCGTACAGGTGAATAGCATCACCGGTATGCGGGAGGTATGCCGTTGTGTTGCTCGAAGCGGTATCCCCAATCTCCACCCTGGCGGCTTGAGGTATCACCGAATTCAGGGATAGATTGATGGTGGTGCCCGGCGCCCCGGTTGTTTCTATAATATCGATTATCGTATTTTCCTGAAAGCTCTCAACAGTTGGGTAGAGGGGGTCGGTACTGACCGTGGTAGTATGTGAGTAATCGGGGTCTGGTGTCCAGACATAAATTTGGGCCTCTCCTGTAGCCGCCAGGAACTGCACTGTGGAATCTTTAGGTATTACCATAGTGACGTTATCACCGGCGATGAGTTGGATGGTTGTCTTCTGGCTTTGCTCCACGGGAGAGATAGTCCAGGTAGAGCCGTTGTCTGTAGACTTAGCCAGATTCAGGTCGCCGCTGGTAGCGTCGAAATAGCTTACAAAGATATTGCTGGCATCCAGAGCCGC
>CAYYVO010000269.1:1650-3240 GCA_964475175.1 uncultured Dehalococcoidaceae bacterium
GTATTGGTAATATCGGCCGGAATCATCTGTGTCGGATTGGCCGGGAGTCCCACCGGCGGGATATTGCTTATAAGACCATTGGAGTTCTGCCAGTCCGGAACCGCGGCGTCAGCAGGATTTACATCGGATGGTACCGTATCGGAACTCTGGGGAATAGTCGGAGTTACCGGTGGCGGGTCCGGATCAAGGTCGGGGAACACCGCGGGCGAGAGGGCATAAACATCAGGAGTGCTGGACCGCGATAGCGAATCCCAGAACACCTCGATGTGCCGCATTATCGCCGGCGGCAGATTTTCAATAGTAGCCACCAGCTCAATATCATTCTTAGACCTGTTTAACAGCGGTAAATCAAAGACCAGCTCTTCACCGACTTCCATTTCAGCCGCCGCGGAAAATTGGGTGCCCTGTCTGTTAGCCGCCACAAAGGCGCGGTTTGCGGCTTTCCCGATATCCTGCGTATCTAGATTCTCCCGGTCGACGATTACCGGCGATTTTACTTTAACATCAAGCATTCCGGACACCGAATTGAAGAGTACGTTGGCAAAACCAGCCCCCGCGTATGTTATAATGCCCACAATCAACGCCCACAGCAGGACCTTTTTACCGAGTCGCAAGACCCGCTGCTTCATGGATCCGCGCATATTTTTACCGGTGTCCGTAATCTGCCTGTGCATTTGGCTACCTTACCTGCTCCAGAATGAAACTTACCTTGTAATACCCGGGCAGGGCATCCGGTGGTACTTCTATGGCTATCCTTAACTGGCTCTGCTCTTTGCCCGGTTTGGCCTCGGCCGGCACGGTGAATATCCATTGAAACTCGCCAGCCGGCACCATATTTATAATTTCACCGTCTCTCAATACGGCGGAATGGACGACCGCCGGATTCTGCCGATAGAACAACCTCACCCTGTGGCCTATCATATCCAGTATGGTGTCGCTATGGTCGTGAACCTCGGAGGCGTCATAGCTATTGCTGTCGTCCCCATCCAGCTCAAAGATGGTATAAACGCCGTCGGAATCGGGGTCGACCTGTACGAAGTCGATGACGTTATCCTCAATATCGTTGTCGACATCCACCGGGAATGTCCCCACATACCACCTTGAGGTGATACGTCCGTCGTCATTGTCATCGAGGAGGGCCGTATCGGCATCCACGGAGAAGTAGTGAAGCCCCAGCTGCAGGATATAGGGGAAATCCGCGAAGTCTATCCGCTCATCGTTAAAATTGTCTGCCGCGAAGAAGTCTACAGCGCCATCTTTCAGCGGCGGTATCCGCCCGTTGACAATACCTTCGCCGAATACCTTATCGCCAATGGAGACATCCATCACATCAACGTCTCCGTTGGAATCCGTATCTGACAGCACAAAATAGACGTCGTTATCGGCTACCTCATCACCGTCCGCATCAATGGTCCAGCCCGGCAGGGCCGTGTGACGGTTGAGGGTGAGGACGGTGGTATCGGAAAGGTCCGCCGGCGGGTTGGGGTCGAAAGTGACATCAACCCAACACCAGTTATCAGGCCCCCACCACATCGTACCGTTATTCGAGTCCGGGTCGATGGTGGCGTGGTCACTCCAGAGGTCGTTGGT
>CAYYVO010000270.1:0-3233 GCA_964475175.1 uncultured Dehalococcoidaceae bacterium
ATACATGTATGCCGATCCTGAAGACATATTCTGTCTTTCCATAGAAAATTAACCTTCTGCGTTTGAAGTCATCAAGTTTTTCCTGAAGGTCTTTCTCATCCATGTTCAGTCTTTTCGCAACCTGTTCACAGGTCGCCGGCTCCAGGAATTCGAGGAGTAAATTACCCTCTTCGGGTCAAACCTGCACCGGTCGATGCAATCCTGACAGCCTGTACATTTGTCCTCGTCCACAACCGCCAGGAAACGGTTGGGCGTCATCAGGTCGTATCTCTTACCTCGGGTCTGTGAGAATCTCTTCCCGGTCTCTGCACATTTATCATTAGCCCGGAGAGCATATTTTTAGTACAGATAAACCTGGTTTACCTTCATGCGGCCATACTCCGCGGGTCTGATATAACTAATAAACACCTGTTGTGGTTTTGCTCTTTCCCGGGTATACGGTCTACGGTTGGAAGGACCATTTCCGGCTTTTTAGCCGGTTGATATTCAGGGTGTATGCTTTGATATCAAGGAACCAGCAGCCGTATTGCTTCGTTAATGTTACCCAGGTTTTCAAGATTTTCTAACAATGCCAGCAATTTCTCCGCGTTTTCTTTTGTATGCTTATTCGCGAACTCGACATTTATCCAGAATTTAGCTATCAGGTCATCCCTCGATATGGGATTGCCGGCGATATCCCCACGGGCTATCCTGCTCTCTGCCGTATATTCCCTGCCGTCTTTCATCAAGACCTTGAGGGCGAAGCCCATGCCTCCTTCAGGAAGGTCAGCAAACGTAATCCTGTTAATGAACTTGTTGGTCTCCGGGTCGTGGATAGCCTGTGTCGTGAAGTGTTCCGGTTTAACGCTCTTTTTCAATAAAGCTGTAGCCACAGTAAACCTGTAGCTGAAAATGGCATTGCCGTGCGCAAAATCCCCGATTTCCCAGGGCTGCCCGCAGAAATTATTCTGTGCCGGCGGTGGCATCAAAAGCGTTACTTCCTCGATGTAATCTGCATTAATTTCATTGTTGTTCACTATTTCCAGTGCGCAATCTATAAGACTGTGATTACCACGGCAGCACGGGTAAGGTTTAAAGGTCCGGTCACCCCAGTATTTCTTCCCGAGGTCTTTTGTCAGCAGTTCTTCATTGCGAATACCGTCGGTAAATTGATCATAGTAACCGAATTTACCTTGCAGGGCGTCCTTCGGGGCAGTCCAACCGGCGGCAGCCAGCTGTGCCGAAAAGATGCCGTTTCGGGCGGCAAGCCCGATGGGAAGCTTAAAGGCCGTGTTCCCCTCCCAGATATTTTGCGCGCTTCCGCATAACTGACTCAACGCTAACCCGAAAGCATTTCGCATCTGGTGTTCATTTAAACGTAGCAAACGCCCCGCAACAGCCGTAGCTCCAAGCGCATTCGCTGTTCCGTTGCCGTCCCAGCCAAGGGCTAAAGTGAAACCGGAAGTATTCAATAACCTGGCAGCAAGATCATCACCCAGTAACATGGCGGTAATCAACTCACGGCCACTGGCACCTACCGCTTCACACAGACTGACAGCGGTCATTACCGTGGTCCCGGAGACATGGCCTGCCGCTAATTGATTTTCGACTACGGGGCTTACCGGCTCGTAATCAAAGGAACGGCAGGTTATGCAGTTCACCATGGCGGCATTACAGGCCGGTACTTTCCCGCCGTACATGAGTATCGTAGCTTCTTGTTTGCCTCCGTAATCCATGATAAGCTTTACAAGCTCAGGATTACTGGGGTCGCTTGCGCCGCCTATCAGACATCCCACTGTGTCTATTATGCGGTCTTTGGCATTTTGCAGAGTATCTTTATCGAAGGCTTCAAATCGCGTCTCCAGTGTATTGGCTATGATTTTCTCCATTGCTGTACTTTTTAAATGGCTGACCATAGATAGCCTCCCAATTTCTTCATTACCATTAAGCCGGTTAATTCATCCTGCAATCCCGGATAAATACACAAGGTTTGTTTCTTATCGCAAGATGGCAGTATCTATTTGCTATCTTTGGTGTCTTTCGAGTATTCCGGCGGGATATAACCCGTCCAATCGGCCACTCTGTTGGGGTCCAGCATATTCCTTACCTTCTGTAACCAGACATCGGCATTATCATAGATGGGCCCCCACCTCTGGTGGATATGCTCAATGTCCTCTACCTGCATCATGGCGCCGCGGTTCGTATAACTGAACCTCCTGAAAGGACTATTGACATCGTATACCAGGTTCATATACTCCCTGGCCGCAGCCAGAGAATCCGGGTCGAATGGGTCATAGCCTGTCGCGATGCCGCCGGAGGAACCCAGCGAATAGTGTTCCATCGGACGGTAGGACATGCCCATATTGGGTTGTACTATAGACCCACGTTTGCTGAAAGATTTAAATGCGTCAAATTCGACCGGACGGTAATTCAGGTGCATCTCAGTGGAACCGTCGGCTCCCTGGATGGATACCATGAAATCACCGGTGCCCCGGGCGAGCCCCACACCAACGGACCAGGTCTGGTACATGAAAATCTGGGACTTTATCTTGGTGTTGTTGTACTCAGGGTCGAGGTAGCCGCCCCACTTTTCCATAACTGACAACACGGCCTTTTCACGGTATTCCAGTTCCCTGGCGGAGTGACCGTTGACAAATACCGGTACCGACCTCTGGATTTTCATGGGGTCTGACTGCGGCCCTTCCTGCATCTTTGCCCACGTTTCATCCGCGCCTTCTTCAGTAAAGCCGGTGGCAAGATAAGCGGGAGCGACAATACACGCAAGTTCCGCCTGACCGATTTCCGTGGAGGCTTTCATCATCTTCTCCGTATCCGTAAAGGTGAGGACATTGACACGGTAATTATCAGGTACTTTTGCTATCCGGCCGGCGGAGAGAGCTTCGCCGGGCTCTCTTTGCATCTCATAGGCTGATGGAGGGTCGGCATACCAGGGATAAAGTTTGACAGAGCACTTGGTGATAATGCCATGCCCGCCGTTGGCTCCGGCCCGTCCTCTTAAAATTCCTCTCAAGCTGAACCCCGGCCCGTCTCCCGAGAACCAGCCCCCTTCCCTGCCGGCGGTACCCAGATTCAATATCTCGCCCGTGGGTAATATCCATTCACATCCCAGAACGTTGCGCCCGTAACCGCTGGTATAAAGCTGGGAAATGGTCATCTCCTGATGGCAGCAGGCCAGGGATATTACCGAGGCGGTGTACCCCACACCGGGTTTCCCAACGTAAAAACCAACCTTG
>CAYYVO010000271.1:0-3222 GCA_964475175.1 uncultured Dehalococcoidaceae bacterium
GATATCGCCAGTGAAATCTGGGCATAGGTCCAGCCGGTAGTAGTCGCCATGGGCGTTAGAAAAGCCGTCAGTCCGTAAACGAACATGGTGCTGTGGTAACCTGTAAGCAATACGGAGGCGGCTACGATATACCAGCCGAAGAATATCATTAGTGCTTACCGGTCTTCCTGTTTAGCACGGCTTATTTCATCTCTCCCCAGTTTTGGCCGGTTTTGGTATCGACTTTCAGGGGTACACTGAGCTCCACCGCCGAAGACATAATATCCGTTGTGAGTTTGCGTAACGTATCTATTTCCCCGTCCGGCACCTCGAAGACAAGCTCGTCGTGAACCTGGAGCAGCATCTTGCTTTTCAGTCGCTTTTTCTCCATCTCCCGGTACAGGTTGACCATTGCTACCTTGATAATGTCCGCGGACGTCCCCTGCACAGGCATGTTGATGGCCATACGTTCGGCGCCCTCCCGCACCTGCCAGTTCTTGGAATGAATATCGGGTATATAGCGCCGCCGGCCGAGTAACGTCTGGACGTAGCCGTCCTTATGCGCCTGTTCCTTGGTGGCGTCCATATATTTGCGGATGCCGGGATATTTCTCAAAGTACGCCTTAATGAAATTTCCGGCTTCCTGGCGGGAAAGCTCGGTGGCCTGCTCCAGTCCGTATCCGCTCATGCCGTAAATAACGCCGAAATTAATGGTCTTAGCGAACCGCCGCATATCCGCCGTTATCCTGGATGCATCCACCCCGAAAATCTGTACCGCCGTCGCCATATGGATATCCTCATCGTGCTGAAAAGCCTTCAGAAGGTTTTCGTCACCGGAAAGGTGCGCCAGTGCCCGCAGGTCTATCTGTGAGTAGTCTCCTCCCAGCAATTTCGAGCCCGGCGGCGCAATGAATGCCTGGCGTACCTGCCCCCCGAGCTCCCCGCGTATCGGTATGTTTTGCATGTTGGGATCGCTGGAGGACAGCCTTCCGGTGGTAGTTCTCGTCTGGTTGAAGCTGGTGTGAATCCGTCCTGTCTTTGGATTCACCAGACCCGGAAGATTATCTATATATGTCGACTTCATCTTGGTCAGCTGCCGGTATTCTATGATATAGCCGGCAATAGGATGGATAAGTTTAAGCTCTTCGAGCACCGAGGCATCCGTGGAGTATTTGGTCTTTCCCCGTCGTATTGTAGGCAGCTGCATCTCTTCGAATAAGACCTTGCCAAGCTGCTGCGGTGAGTTGATATTGAACTCATGTTTTGCTTCGTGATGTATTTTCTTTTCAAGCTCAATTACCTGCCCGCCGAGCAGCTGCGACATTTCTTTCAATATACCCGTATCCACCGCTATGCCATTCCTCTCCATGAGCAGTAGCACCGGTACCAGCGGCATCTCGACCTCGCCAAACAGTTTTATCAATCCCTGCTCGTTTAGCTCTTTTTCCAGCAGTTTTGAGAGCTGAAACGTCATATCGGCATCGGCACAGGCGTAATCGGCAGCTTGCTTTATGTCAACCTGAGCCATCGATAACTGTTTAGCGCCGGTGCCGATAAGCTCTTTGATAGGCGTCATCTCTATACCAAGTTTGCTGAAAGCCAGCGCCTTCAGTCCCAGGGAGTTCTCACTGAGCAGGTGAGCGGCAATCATGCTGTCGAAACTGAGTCCTTCGACCGCTACTCCGCTTTCCGCCAGCACCATCATGTCGTACTTGCCGTTGTGCGCCATCTTGGATATGTTACTGTCTTCAAATACAGGCTTGAGACGGTTGATTACCTGCTCCAGCGGCAACTGAGTAACCTCATCCAGGATGGTATGCCCTACCGGTATATAGTATGCCTGGCCGGCTTTTACGGACAGCGATATCCCTACAAGCTGTGAGGTCATCGGATTCAGGCCCGTTGTCTCCGTATCGAAGGCGAAGGATTTCGCCGCTGATAATCCGCTGACGACTTCGTCAAGATCTTTGGTGGTCGCTACAATATGGTATTTTCCCGCAGGCGGACCGGCCTTTACTTCTATCGTGTCGGCTCCCTCCTCCGCATCAGGCAGCTTGGGCAGGAGGCTGTAGAACTCTAGCTCGCGGAAGAAATCGGCCACCTGCTGGCGGTCGTACTGGCTGACCCGGCAATCGTCCATGTTGAGCGTCACCGGGGTCTCGGTGACTATCGTTGCCAGCTCTTTACTCTGGCGGGCGGCATCCTCGTTGTTGCGGAGCAACTCCTGAAGTCTGGGAGGCGTTACTTTCTCTAAATGCGAATATATGTCCTCAATAGAGCCGAACTCGTTAATCAGCTTAACGGCGGTCTTTTTACCCACACCGGGAACGCCGGGAATATTATCGGAGGTATCGCCCTCCAGCGCCTTGAGGTCGACGATATGCTCCGGGCTCACCCCGTACTTCTCTTTAACGGCCGCCGCGTCGAAAAGCGTGGTATCGCTGAAAGTCCGCCCGGCTCTGGGATAGAGGACTCTGGTACTTGGTGAAACCAGCTGCATGGTATCGGCATCTCCGGTAACGACAACGGTATCTATCCCCTGCTTGCCGGCCTGCTTACTTAACGTGCCCAATACATCGTCGGCTTCATAGTTGTCTATCTCATAGATGGGAATATGGAAGGCCGTAACCAGCTGCTTGACCCTGTCCATCTGCCCGACGAGTTCTTCGGGCATGGGCGGTCGCTGGGCTTTATATTCTTCGAAAAGTTTGTGGCGGAAGGTCGGTCCTTTTTTATCGAAGGCGATGGCGTAATGCGTCGGTTTCTGTTCGCTGAGCACCTTGAGGAGCATCTGGGCGAACCCGTAAACGGCGCTGACAACCTCCCCCGTTTTGGATACGGTAAGCGGTTTTTCCTGACGGTACTTGGTCGCCCCGAAGGCATGATAGGCGCGGTGGACGATAGCATTACCATCGAACAGTACTAAGAGAGGTTTTTCCATAAACCAATTATAACAGAGTGGGGAAGGAAAGGGGAAAAGGGGTAAAAAGTTCAGCCTGTTTGTTCCGGCTCTGCGGCTTCCGCTTCTTCAACCACTTCTGGCAATTCTGCTTGCCGGTAATTATCGCGGACATATTTAAAGATTGCCACCAGCACCGCCGCAAGCGGGCCAACAATCAGTATTCCCCAGAAACCGGCCACGTACGCCCCAAAGACCAGCAAGACTATCATCACAGCCGGATGGATACGCAAATATGCACTCTGGATTTTAGGTACCAGCAGGTTGTTTTCCACCAGCTGTAT
>CAYYVO010000272.1:0-3221 GCA_964475175.1 uncultured Dehalococcoidaceae bacterium
GATGCTCTTGATTTCGGCGCGGCTGTCCGTTAGCTTTTTTATAGCCCCCATGAGAATGAGTTCATCGTCCAGTAAGCCTACCAGGAATTCACCGCCGTTAAGGTAGGTGCCTTCGATATCGTCGAGGTCGCTGTCGTGGTAGGGGTCTGCTTCCCCGCCGAACTGCTTCAGCCCGGCATAGTGCAGGTCCTTAACGGCTGCGTTGTCCTGTGCCTGATAACGGCGTATCAGCATGATCAGTCTACCCGTAGGCCTCCTTCTACAAGCTCAGAATGGGTGATGCTATTGGCCGCTCATGGTGATTCCGTCGAACTATAGCGGTGTGTTCCCTGAGCGCTTCGATAAGATCAGGGTGAACTAACTGGCCGTGGCAACGGCTAGTCTTTCCTCTTGTACTCGGGTGAGAAGAAGAGGTCATGGAACAGAATCGGCTTCTTGTTGTCGTTAATCTTCTTGAAATTGAGAGGGCAGTGGTAAAGGCCGGCGGGTACGAAAACGGTGGTGGCCTCCGTAATAACGAACTTCTCCAGGTTCTTGCCGTCCAGGCTGAGCGTCAGTTCGACCTCCCCGCCGAGGTCTGGCATGTTGGTGAGGTCTCCCCCAACGAAAATGAGGAACTGATTGAAATCGTGGGCGTGGTTATCCGTCACCATCTCGAAGGGTTCGGTGATAGCCCACCAGCTCATCGAGAAGTTCATCCCTCCGAAACCCTCGTTGCTGTTCAGGCCGAGGCGCGGCGCCGAGACTTCCGGGTGCGGGGTCTCATTGGTTACCACGCCTTTTCTAAAGTATTTCTCTAGCTCTGCTCTTGACATTTAGTCGGACCCCTTTCCTAACGAATCTTTTACACATCGTTAAGTATACGGATGTCCGCGACTATATTCAAGAGAATAGTTATTGATACTGTTGCTTTATTGCCTCGAACTGCCTGTAGTTCTCGGCAACCATATCGATGATAGGGAGGTGATAGGGGCATCTCGCCTCGCACTCGCCGCACTGGACGCAGGTGGCGGCCCGGGCCATCAGCTGGGGAATCCAGCCGTCTTCCAGGTACCAGTCCGGCGGCAGACGCTTGACGAAGGAAGGAAAAGACATGACCATGGATATGGGAATCTCCTGCTGGCACGGCTGGCAGTAATCGCAGCGGCGGCAGAACCGGGTGCCCAGCTCCTGGACCATTCTTTTCATTTCCGTCTGTTCGGCGGATGTCATTTCATGGGGGCCTTCGTATATCCGGACGATTTCTTCGATTTCGTGGTGCTTCTCGATGCCGGGAATGATTACGATATCCGGGAACTGGAAGAGGTACTTAAAGGCGATGGTAGCATTTTCCAACATACCGCCGGCCATCGACTTCATATTGATAAAGCCGACATCATATTCCTGACATAAGGGAAGCAGTTCGTCGGCGGGCTCGGAGGTGATAACGTTGAAGGGGAACATAATGGTCTCGAACCGCCCGGTCTTGACGAGAGCCTTGGCCACGTCCATCTGGTGGGAGGTGACGCCGATATGCCGGATTTTCCCGGCTTTTTTAGCATCCTCGAAGACCTGATAGAGTCCGCTTTCGGGGTCGAGGATTCTTTCCATGGTTGGCATATCGCTTACGCTGTGGAACTGGTAAAGGTCTATATAGTCGGTACTTAGTCGCTCAAGACTGAGGTCTAGCTGTTTTTGAATGTCCTCGGGGGTGCGACCGCCTGACTTGGTGGCGATAAAGACATCTTTTCTCCGCCCCTTTACCGCCTTGCCGATACTCTCCTCGCTGGTGGTGTAGCCGTTGGCGGTATCAAGAAAGTTGATGCCGAGGTCGATACACTTTCTGACGACAGTCACGGCGTCGGCTTCATTTAGGCGCTGGATAGGTATACCGCCGAAACCTATTCGCGTTACCATCATATCCGTCTTTCCGAGTCTTATCTTCTCCATGTGGACTCCTTTCCAAATCCAGAAATCCCACTATGTCGTTCCCGCGAAGGCAGGAATCCGGTAACCATCCTCTGTCATTCCCGCGAAAGCGGGAATACATAGGGGGGATAAGGGGAGTGGACTCCGGCCTGCACCAGAATGACAGTTTTAAATCACTATTGACTGGCTTCTATGCGTGCTTTAAGCTCTTTATAAAACTCCTCGGAATCTTTGCCGATGGACAGCTGCTCCATGGGACAATAGCCCTGTCCGTCCGGGCGCATGATATAGGGCACGATTTTGTTGAGGTGATATGCGATGCCGTGCTTTTCGAGGGCCTTAATGGCAAGCTCGCTGCCCAGCGGACTGTAGACCTCGCGGGCGTTTACCTTGACTGCCAGAAGGGCAGCGGCGTTGCCCATAATCTTATCGAATATAGTTAACGGCTCAGCGCTGATTCCGTATTCGGCGATATACTCCATGAGGGGAATCAGCCGGTCTTTTTTCGATGAGAAGACCAGGGATTCATCCCGGTAGATACGGAGTGTGTCGTCGCTGCCCAGAAAGTCGCGGTACAGCTCTGAATACGTCATTTAATCGGCGTGTTTCCCGCGGGTATAACGGCCGACCATCCAGAAGATGACCGGTATCAGGGCAATCTGAGCCAGAATGCCGGGCCAGGACTGCGCTACGGTATGCCAGACGGCGGCGTAGGGAGTGGCAGCGGGGCCGAGTGGACTGTAGACGTCGCCGGTAATTGCCTGCACGCCAAGGACTGCCAGTATCAGGGCGATGCGTCCGCCCACCATGGCTCCCAGCAGTGACCACACGACGCGGAGGTTGTATTTCTGGCGGAGGAGTCCGGCAATCAGGCCGTAGACGGTAATCTCGACGGCTATCTGCGGCAGGACGTTCATGACGGGCATGCCGGATATGGCGTAGCTGGCAAAGGGCGTAAGCAGACCGACGATGACTCCCGCCTGCCAGCCGCAGGTCAGCGCGGCGACAAGGACGAAGATGTGCATGGGGAGATAGGTGGCGCCGGCCAGTTGAAACTGGTGGAACACCCAGGGGACTCCCACGCTGAGCAGCACGAATACGGCGATAATGCCGTAGGTGCGGATACCCGCAAAATTAAGCGACAGGGGTAACGGCTGCGCGTTGACGGCGATTCTTCTTAGCATTTCGAACCTCCCGGTTTTTAAATAGCGGCTTCCGTTTAAAGGTACTACTTATAATGATAGCGAACCCGCGAATGAAATGTCAAAACTTTTGGGGAGAATGTTGACATGAGCAACAGCATGGTGTATATG
>CAYYVO010000273.1:0-3218 GCA_964475175.1 uncultured Dehalococcoidaceae bacterium
GGTGAAAATATCGTCGACCACAAGGACTTTTTCACCGGGTTCGATTTCAAAGCCGCGGCGGAACTCCCTGCCGCCGCCTTCGGACTTCTCGGCAAAGATACCGCGGACACCGAGCTGGCGCGCTGTCTCGTAGGAAAGGATGATGCCGGGGGTGGTGGGCCCGGCCACGACGCTGATGCCCTGACCCTTGAAATGGTCGGCAATCATGCCGCAGAGCTTCTCGGTGTACTCGGGATACTGCAGGACTTTAGCTTTTTCCCAGTAGACTGGGGAATGTCTGCCGGAGGTAAGCAGGAAATGTCCTTTCAGGAGCGCCCCCGATTTTTCGAACATTTGCTCAACGCTGTCGGTCACGTTCACCCTCCGAACCGCTTTGCGTTATAACCCCGGATAATATCCGGCTAATTATCGGCCTTGGCCAGCTGTTCTTCCAGCGGGTAATTGGCTACCAGTCCCCAGGTATCCGGCGGCCAGGTGGAAAGCCAGGCCTTGCCGTGGATGTCGTCGTCGGTTACCAGCCAGCCGTTATGGGAATCGTTGCTGTGATTCCGGTTATCCCCCAGGACGAAGTACCTTTCGTCTGGGATTTGTGTCTTTTGCATGTTGTAGACGGGGGTATTGCCCGGCGGTATATAGGGTTCCTGCAGTTTGATACCGTTGACATAGACCGCGCCGTTCTTCACCTCTACAGTATCGCTGGGGAGACCGATAACGCGTTTGATGAAGTCTTCCCGGCTCCCGTTGGGGGCTTTAAAGATAATTACGTCGCCCCTCTCCGGCTCGCCTACCCAGCCCCAGTAAGCGGCCTTATTAACAACTACACGCTGGCCTTCATGAAAGTTTGGCTCCATGCTGGTCATGAAAACCTCGTAAGTCTGGATGGTCTCCCGAGCTACCAGGAATATCACCAGAGCAAGGACGATTGTTATCGCGGCTTCACGTAAAAAGTTCTTCACAGGACATTTCCTCTAAAATTCGGTTCAATTATACCTTATATCGCTTCGTTCTGCCAGTTTCGGTGCCGTTATAGTGCCTGTTTCTCTACGGATTCAGGCCAGCCGGGAGCAGTATAATAAAGTGTTTTTACGCTTGCAAAAAAGCCCTGCTGGTATTAGTATAAATTTACATCCTCGGGTGAGTATTATATGGCATACATAGTAGATAAATTCCAGGCACTGATGAGATTCCGGCGGGGCAACAGGATATTGCTCGCGGTCTTTGTTGTGCTGGTGATAAGCGTGGTATTTATAGGCCTCGACGATTTTCCGGGATTTATTCTGGGATACCTGGCGACTACTGCGCTTTTCTTAATGATGACGCGTAAATGGAATAGTATCAGGCGCTTTCTTCTTTTATTGACGTTATCTTTTCTCGGGATTATTTTCCTGTCTTTTCTCTACGTGGAAGTTATCACCCGGCTTACTATATTTTTCGGGGGCGTTGATGCGTTGCAGAGCACCGCGTTTCGCATAGTTGAATGGCCAACCACCTATATCATATTATTCGGCGGTCCGGTGGGGATGTTTTTAGGATTCATGGGGACGGTAATCCTGGGGATTTACCGGCTAATCCCTTCAAAAAGCGGGGATGGGCTTGCCGGTAATACTTGACCGTAACCGCAGTTTTATGTTATACCAAGATGTTCAAGGTATATCCTTGAGGCAGGGAACATAAACCATGGAAGTTATTTACACGACGTTGCTGGCCCTGGCGGCTTTCTGGCTGGGCGCTGTTCCTTTCTCCCTCCTCATCGGGCGGTGGTTCCTGGATAAAGACATCCGCGACTACGGTGACGGTAATCCCGGGGCGACCAATGTCTTCAGGGCGGGCGGTCAAAAGCTGGGTTATCTGGCGGTGTTCCTGGATGTAGCCAAGGGCGTACCTTTCGTTTTTCTGGTACACGCCTCGTTTGAGCTACCGGAAATATCGCTGGTGGCGGTGGCTATGTGCGCCGTACTCGGCCACGCTTTTTCGCCGTTTCTCGGGTGGCACGGCGGAAAGTCGGTGGCGGTTACCTTCGGAGTTCTGCTGGCCCTGCCGCACTATGAAATACTGATTGCCTTCATCGTCTGCATGGTGCTGGGTGCCCTTTTAATAGAAGCAGACGCCTGGACGGTTATGTTCGGCGGCGGCGGCACGCTGGCGTATCTGGCCGTCACAAAGGGCGGCTCCTGGGAATCCCTGTTGATGTTGTGCGTACTGGCTCTGTTTATAGTTAAACATTTTCAAAGTCTGCGTACCTTTCCCGGATTCAGGGGGAGGCTGGTACGCTGGTTTCAGTCGATAATACGGGGAGCTATCTTTCTCATCTAGAAAGGTCGAAACATGTTATACCAGGTAATAATTGCAGGCGGGCTGGTGGTATTTCTAATCAATCTTCTCATGAATCTGAAAAACCTCAGGATACCGCGTAAAAACGCCAGGATACCCGATCCGGCCCCGCTGATTTCCGTCATGATTCCGGCGAGGGATGAAGAAAGAAACATCGGCAACTGCCTGGAATCCCTGATGAAACAGGACTACCCGAATTACGAGATTCTGGTCCTTGATGATAATTCCGTAGATAATACAGCGGAAATCGTCAGAGAGATAGCAGCCGGGGACGACCGCATCCGGCTTTTCAGGGGCAAGCCGTTACCGGAAGGTTGGGCGGGTAAGCCTCACGCCTGCCAGCAGCTGGCCGAAAGGGCAAACGGCTCCTGGTATATATTCGTTGACGCCGATACTATCCATGCCCCCCATATGCTGCGCGGAGTACTCGCTACCGCTCTCAAGCTGAAGACCTCGCTGCTTTCCGGTTTTCCCCGACAGCTGGCAAACTCTCTGCCTCAGAAGGTGGCTATACCGGTGCTATACTTTGTAATCTTGAGCTGGGTGCCGCTCTGGTGGCTGCATCGCTCCCGGAAGCCGAAACCGTCCATAGCCATCGGGCAGTTCCTGATGTTTCCCAGGGAAGCTTACTGGCGTATCGGGGGGCATAAGGCAGTAAAGGCGAGGATACTTGAGGATGTCTGGCTGGGGGTAGAAACCACCCGCCATGGAGGACGCCACACGGCTATCGGCCTGTCATCCGTAGTTTCGTGTAATATGTACCGCAATATCCCGGCGATGTGGGAGGGGTTTATCAAGTGGTGCTATTCCGTGGCCTCGATGTCCCGGCTGGCCCTGTTCGGAATGCTGGCGGCGGGATACTTCTTCTTCTTGGCGCCGTTTTACTG
>CAYYVO010000274.1:0-3193 GCA_964475175.1 uncultured Dehalococcoidaceae bacterium
CGACGGCACCGGTAAAATAGGCTCTTCAGGTAAGTCGATGTCCTGCTGGGAGATAAAGATATTCGATGATGATGATAACGAGCTGCCACCGGAACAGGAAGGTGAAATCGTGGCCCGGGGACCGGTAATGACAGGCTTTTATAATAAGCCCGAGGCTACGGCTAAAATTTTGCGCAACGGATGGCTTCACACTGGAGATATAGGCTGGATCGACGAGGACGGCTTTCTTTTTATCACGGCGCGTTGCAGGAAGATGCTGATACTAAAGGGACAGAATATCTTTCCTCAAGATATTGAGGAAGTGCTGGCGGCTCATCCAAAAATAGCCGGGGTAAAGGTTGTGGGGGTGGCGGACATCGTTCGCGGCGAGACAGTTAAGGCTCTGGTGCGTTTGAAGCCGGGAGAAACAGCCACCGAGCAGGAAATCAGGCAATACTGCCAGGGGCGCATGGCGGACTATAAACTGCCCAGGGAAATCGCCTTCGTGGATAAGATGCCCGAGGTGATACCAAACTGGAGCCGCCCGGATACCCAGGAAGCCGCCGACCTCAAGCTATGAGGAACAGGCTGGAGTTCCAGAGAACAACCCCACCGTAGAAGCTCACCGCGCACCAGGATGCTATCATAGCCAATTTGGGCCAGTGCCGGTAAATATCCCACATGATAACGGCGCAAAGCAGTGCGCCTACCGTCTTGAGTAATATGAAACCGACCTCCCCGACGATGGGCTGAAGGAGCCAGTTTCCTTCCCTCGCTATCCCCGCCTCGATGAGTATCTGGGTCAGCCAGCCGTCCAGGACGACGAATGCCACCAGGAGGCCGAGCAGATATTTAATCTTATGTTTTCCGAACAGAGAATTCTTAATTAATACACCGCAATTAATCACTACGTTTCCCCCTGAAAATCTCAAATATCAATAAACAACTTTTAAAGCCATGGGCAGCAGACGAAAACTCGCCGGAACCTGCCCCAGTAACTCGCCGTCAGCCTGCAACTGCATCGGCTGCGACGATTGTATTTCTATTTCTTTCGCCTTTTTGATGGTCACCTTGGGATGCGTCAGGTGGGTGCCCTTGTATATACGAGGCAGCGACCATAAGAGGTCGGGTTTAGTCAGGTCGCCCACTATCATAACGTCTAATAGTCCGTCATCGAGGCTGGCATGGGGAGCGGCAAACATGCCCCCGCCGCCGTATTTCCCGTTGTTCATCACCACCGTGCAGACCCTGCAGTCCACCGATTCCCCGTCTATCGTGAGGGATATATCCCGGTTGCGGTATGATACCAGCGTGGTAAGCGTCCCGAGAAGATAAGAAGTCAGGCTGCCCAGATATTTAAACTGCTGCGTGGTGCGCCTTACTATTTCCGCATCGAAACCCATACCGGCAAAGTTTACGAACAGCCTTTCCTCCCTGTTACCGTCGCGTGAATATTCCACGACGCCGAGGTCTACAGCAAGTCTTTTAGTCTGTAATAAACACCGGCAGGCATCCTCGTAACGGCGGGGAATGCCGACAGTACGAATGTAGTCGCCGCCGGTGCCTGTACTGATAATTCCGAGGGTTGCATCGCTGAGGTTTCCGGAAGCGTAGAGACCGTTGACAATCTCGTTGATAGTGCCGTCGCCGCCCACGGATACCACCAGTTTATGTCCATTTTCGGCGGCTTCTCTGGCAAGCTCGATGGCATGGCCGGGCGCCTCGGTAAGATGGTGCTCGAAACGCAGTCCTTGCCCTTTGAATATATCCATGATTCGCGGCCATTCCCGGCCTGTTTTTCCGGCTCCGGCCGTGGGATTGACGATTACTTTAGCAAATAATGAATTCAATATAATCCTATAATTGGAAGCTAGAATTGTCTTCTGGGTGCTTGTGAAAAGTATAACATAAGTCCCTCTCAGAGAGAATCAAAATCGCATAAAGTTATCATAAGTAATTCATAAAGAAAAATCTTTTTCAGCTTCCCGAGTCGAGCAACACCAGCAAGGCAAGATTGACCCTGATTAACTTGTCATCATCGCCCGTTGTAATAACCCGGCCGTCGCGGTTGACGGTGAGTAGGTAGAGAAGCCCATCCGGTCCTGCCACTACCTCCTGTCAACTCCACTCGGCGGCGCCGGCCCAGACACGCGCCAGTTCCTGTGCCAGCAGCCGGTGATGCCCCCTTTCCAGCTTAGGGTCTATGCGGAAGAGCTTTATCGCCTCGTTCCGGGCCAGTTCCAGCAGGGCTACATCGGATATTTTTGCCATACGGAGGTCGGGCAGCCCGCTCTGGCGCGTCCCGAAAAACTCGCCCGGACCTCTCAATTTCAGGTCTTCTTCGGCCAGCTTGAATCCGTCCTGGGTATTCTCTATTATGTCAAGCCGCTCCCGGCCGACCTCGCTGGGATTTTCCGCCAGCAGCATGCAATAGCTCTGCTCTTTACCCCTGCCAACGCGCCCCCGGAACTGGTGCAGCTGTGATAGCCCGAAACGGTCGGCGCTCTCGATAAGCATCACGGTGGCGTTGGGGATATCTATACCCACCTCTATCACCGGCGTCGAGACTAAAATATCCAGTTCACCTTTACGAAATTCCTCCATGACGGCATCCTTATCCGCCGCTTTGAGCCTGCCGTGAAGCAAGCCGAGTCGTAAATCGGAGAATACCTCGTGGGATAGGCGTTCGTACTCCGCCACCGCCGCCTGCGCCGCAATAGATTCCGATTCCTCGATAAGGGGACAGAGAATAAATATCTGCCGCCCCCCGGCCACCTGCTTCCTCACGAAGGCATAGGCGCTTTCCCTCTGGTCGGGGCGGAGCCACCGCGTCTTTATCGTCTGCCGGCCCGGCGGCAACTCGTCGATAACCGAAAGGTCGAGGTCGCCATAGAGCGTCAGCGCCAGCGTCCGCGGTATCGGCGTGGCGGTCATCACCAGCATGTGCGGATTAAATCCTTTCTCCCGCAGTGCCGTCCGCTGCTCTACGCCGAAGCGGTGCTGTTCGTCTACCACCGCCAGCCCCAGTTTATGAAAGTCCAGACCCTTTTGTACCAGGGCGTGGGTGCCGATAATGATATCCACCTCGCCCTCGTAAATCTGCTTCTGAATCTGTCGCTTGCCGGCCTGCTTGATATCCCCGATGAGCAGTGCAACAGTCAGCGGCCGCTCCAGGATTCCGGTATAGCTTTTAAGGTACCCCTCCCCTTCTTCC
>CAYYVO010000275.1:0-3192 GCA_964475175.1 uncultured Dehalococcoidaceae bacterium
GGTCGAACTCGGACTTCACCAGCGTCTTTTCCTGGAACTTCGGCACGCTTATCATGTCCCTCAGCTGGGCGGTATTGGAATATATCAACACCATATCCGGCTCGAAATTAGCCGTGCTCAGCGGCGCGGTCACCATACCGATGTATTTACTATAATCAAAACGCGGGAAGGATGTATGAGCATCGACAAACGGGTCATGCGGGTCTTCCACCAGCCCGTAGGCCAGCAATGGCGCCCAGCACCAGTGGTCTTCCTTCAGCATGGCTATCGTCATCCCCTGCCGCCGGGTCATGGCAAAGGCCTGGCACTGCGCCAGGTGGATGCCGCGGTCTTTCTTGGGTCTGACGGCCCCCTCCGGGATATCCGCTTCACTTTTCAGCATCTTTACGGCAATGGGATGTGTCTTCAATAGCAAAGCTTTCTCCATCTCTTCACCGAATGCGTTATATTCCTTTATCGTCGTCATTTAATCCGGCCTCCTGTTCCATCCGTCTATTTAATTCCAAAAGTCCGCCCCAATTCTAACCGCCTCCGGTCACCATGTCAAAAATAATCCGGCACCTCGGGTATTTCTTGACATCAGTAAACTGCTCATATAATATGCGGGTGATTCTCGATATGAAGGAGTAACACGAATGGCCGAAAACAAGTATGGAAAATACGTTAAGAAGCTGAAATTCCGGGACGACAGGCCAGGGTACTATCGACAGGTAACAGAAGTTTCTGGTAAACCGTTCGGACTGGACTTTCACGTTGAATACGGGGCATACTGGTCAGCCGGCAAGATGGGCTTGGAGCCTTACGGGCCACACAAGCATGACTTCGACCAGGTAATGCTCTGGCTGGGGGCGGATACCGGTAATATTGGCGAGCTTGGCGCCGAGGTAGAGCTGTGCCTGGGGGAAGAGGGCGAGAAGTACATGATCACCTCCTCGACTGCCGTGGCTGTCCCCAAAGGATTGCCCCATTTCCCGGCAACCATTAACAGTATGGACAGGCGGTTCATTTTTATGACCGTCTCCTGCGCACCCAAGTGCGACAGTATACAAATTCCCGCAGATAAGAACGCTTTTGAAAACACACCCGTAGCAGTGTGGAACGCCAAGCACCGGGATAAGATTATCAACCTGGCCTTTACGCGTAAAGGAGCCTGGAGCTACGGCCCCATGAACCGCGACGATTCCGGCGGCCACCTGGCGTTCATACGAGGGAGAGACCCGGCGTTCGACTTTCTTATCATGTGCGAGAGCCTGAAAAAAGCCCCCTACCGGTTCGGGCCTGACCCGGAGAAACCCCACGCCCACCCCAAGCCGGAGATACTTTTCTTCATCGGGACAGACATGAACGACCTCAGCCGGCTGGGCGGAGAGGTGGAGATATACCTGGGCAAGCAAAATGAGATGGAAAGGTACCTCCTCACCGAGCCGACGGCTGTGGTCATACCGGGCGGTGTAGCCCACTGCCCGCTGGTCATCACCCGGGTGGACAAGCCGTTTTACCTCACGGACGTACGCCCCTTCGGCAGCGAGCCGCCGGCTGCCGGTAAACTTTAGGGCTTTCCTCTGCGAAAATAGAGGGCTGTGATGGCAAGGCATCAGTTCGGATTCAAAAGCATTGTCGAGGCTGTAGCCGGGGCCGCAGGTATTCTGGTAACGGTCCTTTTCAGCTTCCTTCTTAAAGGGTGGTATCGCCGGTGGGGGGCCACCGATGCCGAGGTAAAGAGCGATATGCCCGGCGACGATTTAGTGCCACACCCTAAAATGGCGGCCACACGCGCTATTACCATTCAGGCGCCGCCCGCTGATGTCTGGCCGTGGCTGCTGCAGTTCGGTCTAGACCGGGGCGGCTGGTACAGCTACGATTTGCTGGAAGCCATGACCGGAGCGGCCGGCTTCATCGACGGACAGTCCACACGGCGGATTATTCCCGAGCTTCAAGACCTGAAAATCGGCGATAAAATTTGGATGCACCGCAGAATAATGCCCCTGACCGTCGCCGCAATGGAAACCAGCCGGGCTCTCGTATTCCATACCAGAGTGGATATAAAGACCGGCGCCGGCTTTGAGCTCGGCGAAAAGATGCCGGAGCAATATGTAAACAGCAACTGGGTTTTCTTCCTGAAGAGCACCGGGGGGAATTACACCCGGCTGCTGGTACGGTCCAGACTCGACTACAGCCCCAGCATCTTCAACAATATCGCCTGGCGTGTTTTTACCGAACCCATAAGTTTTGTTATGGAGCAGCGGATGCTTAAAGGTATTAAAGAGCGTGCGGAGGCTCTAACCGGTAAAAACGAAGGGTTGTAAATAGACAAGTGCGGCTTTGCTTCTCCAGCATCTGTTTCATGGGGTTCCAGTAGTAGTCGTGTCAGCCCTGCTTGATATCCTCGTAAAACTCTTCGGGCACACCGGACTGGGTAAATGTTAGGCGCGTACCGCCGGGTATCTCCTCTAGCGAGAACGTCGCCTGCGAATAATGCCCTTCCGGCCAGTCGTCGGAGCGCCAGGACTGCACTATTTTCTCGTCCGGTACAAGCTCGAGGTTCTCTCCTTCGAGACTTCCGCCCCAGACGGTGAATCTGCCGCCCACCTCACGGCTGATAACCGCCTCGCTCTCGGTAAACTCACTGTGTTTCTCGGAATCCATCAACGCTTCGAAGACTTCATGCGGGCTTGTCTTAAAGGTAATTGACTGGCGAATCGTCTTTGTTTTCATATCGTAGTCCCCCTCGATACCGGCGCACGGTATTTTCATAAAACGTTACTTAACTATAAACGCCATATTCTTTAGTAAACTCAATCATGGCCTTCAGGTTTTCCGGATTCACCTCATCCGTTGAGCTCCGCGGCGAAAGTATATAGCCGCCGCCCTTCCCGACAACATCGATGAGTTTCTTACAGTAGTCTTTTACGTCCTGAACCGTTCCCACCTGCAGCAGGGACGAAGGAACGTTCCCCTCGATACAAATATGGTCTTTCAGAATTTCCTTGGCCCTGACGATATCGGTAGTATCGAACCGTGCCAGCATTTTGCCCTTGGGAAACTCGAGCAGGTATTCCAGCCGCGATGTGCAGTTTCCCTCGAAAAAGATGCAGGGAGTAGCCCCGCGTTCGATGAGCGCCAGGACAAGCTTTTTAAACGTGGGCCAGTAAAAAGTTTCCCACTGTTCTTTGGATAGAAAGTCGTCAGAAC
>CAYYVO010000276.1:0-3175 GCA_964475175.1 uncultured Dehalococcoidaceae bacterium
GAAAATACCCTTACGGTGAATTCGACACCCTGCCCAGGCTGTCCAATGTCGACATCGCCAGTTTCGGCTTAAGGTGCCTTACCGACCGCAATAATATCAATCCCGAGGAAATAGAAGAAGCCAGACGGGCGCTGGCGGCCGCCCGCGAGGGCATGCTCAGCGGCAAATATGACATGGTGGTGCTGGATGAAGTGAATGTCGCCGTATACTTCAAGCTCATCGGACTGGAAGACGTCATCAGCCTGATTAAGGAGAGACCACCAAACGTGGAACTCATTCTTACCGGCCGCTACGCTGACGCCAGGGTAATTGACCTGGCCGATTTAGCCACGGAAATGGTAAAACTGAAGCACCCCTACGACAAAGGTATTAAAGCCCGAAAAGGAATCGAGTATTAAATCGAACGGCAGACTCTTCGACCTTGACTGAGCCAGTGGCGGGGGTTATCATTAGAGTATTAGAGCAAAGTACTGCTTAACCGTATTTAAAAAGGGGGTGGTGAGAAATGGCAACCTATGTGATGCTGACAACGCTAACCGATGAAGGCAGGAAAACGGTAAAGGCAAATCCAAAAAGACTCAAAGAGGTTAATCAGGAAGTCGAAGCCATGGGCGCAAAGATAGTAGCCCAGTACGCTCTCCTGGGCCCTTACGACTTCATAAACATCCTGGAAGCTCCGGATAATGCCACCGTATCGAAGGTGGCACTGGAACTTGGTTCAAGGGGCACCCTGCAGACCATGACCATGGCGGCAATGCCGGTGGAAGAGCTTACCAGGTAACGGCTAATCAGTTATTTGGAATATTTGGAGTTCTATTGCAGTCCAAGCTCCTTCTGGCGACAAACAACCGGGCTAAAGTACGGGAATATAAAAGCTTGCTCTCGGGCCTTTCGTATGAGCTGGTGACACTGGCGGAACAGGGCCTCAACATAAGCGTGGACGAGGTGGGAGAAAACCTGGAGGAGAATGCCAGCTTAAAGGCAACCATAACAGCCGCCAAGAGCCAGTTGATTAGTCTGGCTGACGACTCGGGGCTGGAGGTTGATGCTCTGGACGGTGAACCGGGGCGGCTTTCCGCCCGCTATGCCGGCGAGAACGCTTCCGATAGAGAGAGAGTCGAGTACCTGCTGGCAAGGCTCAAGGGCGTACCCCGGGAGAAACGGACGGCCCGCTTCCGGTGTGTTATCGCCATAGCAACACCTGATGGAAAGGTAGAATTTTGCTCCGGCGAATGTCCGGGGCTGATAACTCTTGCCCCCAGGGGCGAACAGGGCTTTGGCTATGACCCGGTCTTTTACCTGCCCGAACTGGATAAGACCATGGCCGAGCTGACTCTGGAACTGAAGAACCAGGTCAGTCATCGCGGCGAAGCCGCCAGACAGGCCTGCCAGGTGCTGGAGAAAATGAGTCGCCAGTGAATATACCCGACGAACGTAATAAAGAGAAACTTAGAGGTGGATATCATCGATGACCGGACTTTCTGATTCTTTTCAGCGCCCGATAGACTACCTGCGTATCTCGGTAACCGACCGCTGTAATCTGCGCTGCATCTACTGCATGCCGTCCGAAGGCGTCCACCTGATGTCACACGACGACATTCTCAGCTATGAAGAAATCTATACCATAACTGAGGCCGCCGCTGACCTGGGAATTAGAAAAGTAAGAGTTACCGGCGGCGAACCTCTGGTCAGGGCCGGGTTACCTGAACTGGTCCGTATGCTGGCACAAATAGAGGCCATAGATGATATTTCGCTAACGACAAACGGGACTTTGCTGGCCCTCCACGCCACCGAGTTAAAATCAGCCGGCTTACGGCGGGTTAATATCAGCCTGGACACACTCAAGCCTGACCGATTTAAGGATATCACCCGTTGCGGGAACCTCGGCGACGTGCTGGTCGGAATTGAAGCCGCCAGGTCGGCAGGACTTGAGCCAATTAAGATTAACGTGGTGGTCATGGACGGGATTAATGACGATGAATTAATTGATTTTGCCACCAAAACGATTGATGAAGGCTGGCATGTACGCTTCATCGAGCATATGCCCTTTACCGAGAACGCCACTGACTCACCCTTTATCCCGGTAAATCAAATTAGACGACGCCTAGCGGTACTTGGAGAGCTGGAACCCTGCACTGTCCAGGCGGGTAATGGCCCGGCGAAATACTTCCGCTTTCCACAGGCTAAAGGGACTATCGGCTTTATTACGCCGGTCAGCGAACACTTCTGCTTCTGCTGCAATCGGCTGCGCCTGACCGCTGACGGCAAACTACGTCCATGCCTGCTCAGCGAGGCGGAGATAGACCTCAGACAGCCCCTGCGCAGTAGCATATCGTCCGAGGAACTAAAGAGGTTGATTAAAGAAGCAGTTGCCAGCAAGCCGCTACACCATCACCTGGCCGAAGGTGAAATACCACAAGACCGTCCCTTCTCCCAGGTGGGAGGTTAACTATGAAAAAACTGACACATATGGACGAGTCGGGGCGTCCCCGCATGGTAGATATTACCGAGAAACCGGATACCCACCGGGAGGCGGTCGCCAAAGGGACCGTCAGCATGCAGCCAGCCACTTTCGACCTGATTAATAAAGGTAAGATGACCAAAGGCGATGTTCTGGCGGCGGCCAAACTGGCCGGCATCATGGCCGCTAAGCAAACACCAAATTTAATACCGCTGTGCCACCCGCTTCTCATCGGTGATGTCAGGATTGATTTCAACCTGAATGAAGCGAACAGTACCGTGGAAATCACCACTACCGTAGAGAGTACCGGCAAGACCGGAGTGGAGATGGAGGCACTTACGGCAACGGCCGTTACCGCTTTAACCATTTACGATATGTGCAAAGCGGTAGACCGGGGCATGAAAATAGAAAATATTCGCTTAATTAAAAAAAGTGGTGGCAAAAGTGGCACCATAACCCTTGAATAGAATTGATATTTGTTATATACTAGTCCACCACTAATATAATCGGGGGTCATAATCATGAAATTATCGTGTCTTCAGGAGAACTTGAACAGAGGACTCAATGTAGTCGGACGAGCCGTAGCTGCCAGGACAACTTTGCCGATAACGAATAACATCCTGCTGGCTACCGACCAGTCACGACTTAAACTTGTCGCCACCAATCTGGAAATGGCCATTACCTGCTGGATTGGTGCCAAGGTAGAAGAAGAAG
>CAYYVO010000277.1:0-3121 GCA_964475175.1 uncultured Dehalococcoidaceae bacterium
CAAATCTCACCTTCGCAAGTCTCACCATCACCCATCATGCAGAACACGCGGTGCGTTTCCTTCTTCTGCCTGGCGGAAAACGCCAGCCCCACCGCTATGGCAAGGCCCTGCCCCAGGGAACCGGTTGAGCATTCCACTCCGGGAAGCTGTATTTTACAGGGATGCATGCCATAGGCGCTGTCCAGCTGGCCATATGTTTCAAGAATCTCGTCGTAATTAAAATAGCCCCTTAAAGACATTGCTATATACATGCAAACTGCGCCATGACCCTTGCTCAGGAGGAACCGGTCTCGGTTCGGGGCCTTTATGTCTCCGGGATCGACTTTCATGCCGTGATGATAGAGCCCGATAAGAAGGTCTGTCATCGACAGGTCTCCTCCAATGTGCACTATCCCATCGTAGCTGCCACACAGATTGAGTAGTTTCTCGCGCATTTCACGCGCCAGTTCTTGAAGACGTTTTACTTCTTTTGGATCAGCCATAAAAATATCCTCCTCATTTTCTGGATTACTGCTTTCGCGGGAACGACAATTTATCAAATTAGTCAGATTCGTCATTCTGGCGAATGCCAGACTCTAATTAAGGCCTTGAAACCAGTTCAAGGTTGTATCAAAATCTTAATAGATTTTCCGCTCTTGTGAAGCTCGAAGGCCTTGGCGATGTCTTTCAGAGGCACGATATCCGTGATAAGCGGCTGGAGCTCCAGCTTGTTCAGCAGGCTCAGCGACCGAGGGAACGAGTATGGGGAAACAAATGTAGAGGTAATGGTCAGCTCCTTGGCATACATCAGGAACGGCGAGACGCCTATCTCGACTTCCTTGCCATAGACGGCCGCCCAGAGAATGGTGGCGCCGTTATCCGCCAGGTCGATAGCCTGTTTAGCGGCGGCGATGTTCCCGCTGGCGTCGATGACAGTATCGAATCCTTTACCATCGGTTAGCTTTTTCCCGGCCTCTATCAGGTCTTCGTTAAATGGGTCGACGGCGACATCCGCGCCGAGCTTCAGGGCCAGCGCGCGCTTTTCGGCAATCGGCTCGGAGACAAGTGCCCTTGACGCCCCGGCTTTCAAGGCTACCTGTAGACAGAGCAGTCCGATGGGTCCCCCCCCGCAAATGGCGATGCTGCCGCCGGTGTGAATGTTGCAGCGGTCGGTGGCATGGACGGCTACCGATACCGGTTCCAGCAGGGAGCCTACTTCCATGCTGACATCGTCCGGCAGGAGATAAATGGCACTAGCCGGGTACACGGCATATTCCGCAAAAGAACCGCTGGCAGGTACACCATAACGACAGAAGTTCTCCATCCTGTTGCGGCAGTAGTAGCAGGCGCCGCAGGAACCGCGGAAATTCATGGCTACCCGCTGACCTACCTCGTAGCCCTTGACATCACTGCCTATTTCGGCGATGGTACCGGAAGCCTCATGCCCCATGATGCGGGGCTGCTCGTAGGCTTCTTTGGGCATCAAACCGAAACGGCCTTCCAGCTGTTCGGGGTCGGTGCCGCAAAGGCCGCAGTAGGCAATCTTTACCTTTACCTGGTTCGGGCCGACTTCCGGTTCCGGGACCTCCTCCATGTCGATGTTCCCGATACCTCTCATTACGGCTGCTTTCATCTTCTGCTTATCTCCTTAAAATAATAGGTCTAACCTTACCGGAACCTGATTTCGATAACGACGCCACCCTCGACAGTTTCGAAGTAGGCAAAGCCGCGGGTATCTAGATTGGCGCTGGTAAGGCGTTTGAGCCCCTGCTTTTCCAGCTTGGCGACTTCTCCGGGGACATCATCGACGAGGTAAGCGATGTGGTGAACGCCTTCGCCCTTTTCGTCCAGGAACTCCTGCAGGACGGACTCTCCGCCGGAAGGCTGGAGCAACTCAAACTCGGTATCGCCCACTTTAGTATTGCTGATTTTTACACTCCATTCGGCAGGTTTACCGCGAAACTCCCCTTTAAAAGGAACATCTACCCATTTCTGGTCGCCCATCATCCCGAACGGGCCGATGCCGATTGCCTCCAGGTACTCGATAGTCTTGTCCATGTCCTCAACGATAATGCCGACATGGTGGAAATCTTCTTTCTTAAACGGGGTATTCTCCAGCATCTTTTTATCCATAATTACTCCTTTGATTTTTTCGGTAAATACGGCGGGGAACAGTACCTCCTAAAGTGTATCTATCTAAGGCCTTGATGTCAAACTTTACCCGACCCTGATAAATAAATTCAATTTACCTCCCATCTGCATTAATATGATAGAATAGCCGTGAGTCCACCTAGTGTATTAAGGGTGATAGTTGCCTTCCAAATATTAATTCAGGCGTAATTGTTCACCTGTACTTTTACCATGGAAAGGAATAACAACCGATGAGTAAAGTGATGACGATGAAAGAGGCAGTTTCCCAGTTCGTTAAAAGCGGCGATATCTTGTTTCTTGCCGGCATGCAGCATGGCGAACCCGCGGCCGCGATACACGAGATTATAAGGCAGAAAAAAGACCACCTCACCCTGATTTGCGCCCTCGTGGCAACATCAAATCTCCTGATAGGAGAGGGGCTTTTAGACAAGATATTAACCGGCTACACCAATCAGGACGAACGTTCGTACGCTATCGTTAAAGCGAGGGAAACGGGACGACTGCCGGTCTTCGAAGAATACTCACACTTCGGGATAAGCCTGGCTCTGTTCGCCGGACAGATGGGCCTGCCTTTCGTTCCCACCCGCTCCCAGATAGCGTCGGACATGCCCAAGTATAACGATAATATCAGGTCTATGGACTGCCCTTTTACCGGCGGGAAAATCGGGGCCATCAGGGCGATTAATCCGGATATTGGTATTATCCACGTGCAGAGGGCCGATACCGAAGGCAACGCCCAGAAGTGGGGTACTGCCGGCGTTGATAACGAGGGTATCAATGCCAGTAAAAAAGTTATCGTGACCACGGAAAAAATAGTCGACTCCGATGTTATCCGGCGCGACCCCAACCGCACCATTATTCCCGGCTTCCGCGTCAACGCTGTCGTCGAGCAGCCGTGGGGCTCTCATCCAATGCATCTCGCCGGATGCTATAGCGGCGATATGTGGGGCTTTTATATGGAGACCGGCCCCGAGGAAGGCTATGAGAACTA
>CAYYVO010000278.1:0-3120 GCA_964475175.1 uncultured Dehalococcoidaceae bacterium
AGAGAGTCTTAAAGGGCTGCGTCCCAGGTATGAGGCGCATCACAAGATAAAAATAACCGATGAAGCCCTGGAGGCAGCGGCCAAGCTCAGTCAGCGTTATATTTCCGACCGGCAGCTGCCGGACAAGGCCATCGACCTTATTGACGAGGCGGCCAGTAAATCGCGAATTGACAGCGAGAGCGCCCCGCCCGAGGTTAAGACGCTGGAAAAACGCATCAAAGAGCTGATTAATGAGGAAGAGGCTGCCTCGCAACGACAGGAATACCAGCAGGCCGCCGAGTTCAAGGCCGAAAGGCTCAAGCTGGAACCGGAATATAACAAAGCCAAGAGTGAATGGCTGCAGAAAGAAAAAATTAGCGAAGAAGTCAACGCCGAGCATATTGCCCAGCTTATATCCAACTGGACGGGCATACCGGTATCTCAGATGGTCGAGGGTGAAGCCGAGAAGTTCATCCACATGGAGGAACGCATACATGAAAGGCTTATCGACCAGGAGGAGGCCGTTGCTGCCGTCTCCGAGGCTATCAGGCGTAGCCGTGCCGGACTCAAGGACCCCAAGCGGCCTATCGGCTCCTTCATGTTCCTGGGCCCGACAGGTGTCGGCAAGACTGAGCTGGTACGCACCCTGGCCTGGTTCCTCTTTGGCGACGAGAACGCTATGGTGCGGCTCGATATGACGGAATACCAGGAAAAGCATACCGTATCACGCCTCATCGGCGCCCCGCCGGGATATGTCGGCTATGACGAGGGCGGTCAGCTTACCGAGTTGGTACGGCGGCGTCCTTACCGTGTTATCCTTCTCGATGAAATAGAGAAGGCGCACCCCGAGGTGTTTAACACTCTGCTCCAGATAATGGACGACGGCCGGTTGACCGATGGTCACGGGCGCACGGTAAACTTCAAGAACACCGTCATTATCATGACCAGCAACGCCGGCGTCGAGCTCATCAAGCGCGAAAGCCAGCTTGGTTTCGCCCCTTCGAAAGGCGAAGCCCAGGTCAAGAGAAGCTATGAGGATATGAAAAAGAAGGTGATGACGGAGATTCAGAAGAGCTTCCGTCCCGAGTTCCTGAACCGGCTCGACGACATTATCGTATTCCACGAGCTCTCGGAAGAGCAGCTCAGGAGTATCGTTGACCTGATGATTGTGGAGCTTCAGGAACGGCTCGAGGAACATAACCTGGGGATAGAGCTGACGGATAAAGCGAAGTCATGGCTGGCCAAGGAAGGCTACGACCCCATATACGGTGCGCGCCCGCTGCGGCGGGTAATCGAACGCCACGTAGAGAACCCGCTATCCAGTAAACTCCTGCGGGGCGAGCTCGAGGAAGGCGAAACTATCAAGGTTGACCTCGGTAAGGAAGGCCTGACCTTCAAGACAAAGAAGGAAGCTCCAGCAGCAGTTTAAATCTTCAGATTCAAACGCGAGGGGGGCTTAGCCCCCCTCTTTTTTATTTCTTTTCACCCGTCATTTTTATCCGGTGGTGGCACATGCTTGCCTATGTGTGTATAATATAGGCACGCTATGGAACAGCCAGCACTCGAAAAGAAACCAGCCGACGGAACCGATAGCATCGCCCTTGAAAATAAGTCCACTAAGAAATCAAAGATGTGGGCGTATGCACTCGGTATTGTCGGTATTATCCTGACGATACTCATGATTGGCGCGATTTTCTATTACGGCGAGGAAATCGGCAGGCTTAAGCAATACGGTTATGTCGGCGCTTTTTTTATCAGCATTTTAGGCGGCGCCACTATCATCATCCCCGTGCCCATGCTGGCCGTAGTCTTTGCACTTGGCGGGGCCATGGGAGACCCGTGGGCAGCGCTGCTTTTAGCGGTCTCGGCGGCACTAGGCGAACTGGTCGGTGCGTTGACCATCTACATGACCGGTCATGGGGCCGGCCGGGCTATATCCAGCAGCAAGCACGGCAGGATACAGTCAGCCTACGAGCGAATGCTGGGCCTGATGGAGCGGCGGGGACCGCTGACCCTGTTTATCGTGGCTTCGGTGATTAACCCGTTCTTTTATCCTGCCGCCCTGGCAGCCGGGGCGTTACGCTTCGGTCTGAAGAAATATATGTTTATCGTCCTTGCCGGCAAGCTCATCAAGTGCTCTACCGTGGTCTACGCCGGCTACTTCGGACTCAAAGGTCTGTTCCGGGCTATCGGCATCGACATTTAAACTATCCTTCATTAATCGTCACTTTTATTATCTTATCGCCCTCGAAATCCGGATTCCTGGTGGGATCGCGCGGCGTAATGTTTTTCAGCACATCCATGCCTTCAACTAATTGCCCGAAGACGGAATGACGGCCGTCAAGACCATGTTGTGCCGTATAACAGATAAAATATTGCGAGCCGTTGGTATTGGGGCCGGCGTTAGCCATAGATAACGCCCCGGCATCATGCTGGTGCTCGGTAAACTCATCTTCAAAGCGGTATCCGGGACCTCCCCTGCCCGTACCCGTCTGGTCGCCGCCCTGCGCCATAAAGCCCGGGATTACCCGGTGGAAGGTGGTACCGTCATAATAACCCTCGCGCGCCAGGAAGACGAAATTATTAACGGTTACCGGCACGTCCTTGGCGAACAACTCTATAACCATGGTACCCTTTTCCGTTTCCATAATTGCCGTATATTTCTTGTTGGTATCAATTGTCATCGCTGGCGGTGAATCCCACTGCATGATTTTTACCTCCGGTGCTTTTCTTTGTGCTATGTCGTCCTGTGGTTCATCCGGCGGAGCTTCAGTCGGACCCGATACGGGAGCTAAATCGGGTTCAGGCTCCGGTTCGGGAGCTGCCGGCGACCCATCACAGGAAACGGCCAATATACCCGAAACCATTAAAAACATAATAACCAGAAAGGATATTATCTTATTATTCATACCATCCTCCTCCTAGGTAAAGACCTCTTGAGATTGTAGCCTATTTAACTACATGAGGCAACGGGGTCCACAAAAAGAGAAAGGGCCTGGCGAATCCTCAAGCCCTTTTACTTGAGTGCTGGCCAGGCCCCTTCTTCTGGGCCGTTATCAAGCTGGGGAACAACTTGATCTACATTTATGAGAATAGCATACCCTATGTAAATAAGGTATAAACAACATCAGCGCCCGTGTA
>CAYYVO010000279.1:0-646 GCA_964475175.1 uncultured Dehalococcoidaceae bacterium
GAGCAGCTTGCATAACTCGGCGCATTTATCGTTGTTGATACGCCCCGCCCGGCGGTCGGTAATCATCCCCTTTTCATCTATGGTGCAGAAATTGCCTCGCGCTGCCATATCATCCGGTTCAAGCTCGATATCGATTCCTACAGCTTCCAGTACGCCGCGGCCGATGTTGCATTTAACAGGATCGTAACCGAACAACGCCAGGTGGCCGGGGCCGCTGCCCGGGGTAATACCGGGTGCGATGGGATCGGCCATACCGCAGATTCCCTCGGCCGTCAGAGAATCCAGATGAGGGAGACGGGCCGTCTCCAGTTCCGTTTTGCCGGTCTTGGGGTCGGGCAGTCCGCCCAGGCCGTCAATAACCAGCATAATAATTTTACTCGGTGAAGGTAATGATATCTCTTTGATTAAATCCTGGTTGTCCATTTGCTAAACCTTCCCTTTATCTCTTAGCACCGTTACACCCGGCAGTTCGGTGCCGCCTAAAAATTCCAGTGAAGCGCCGCCACCGGTGGAGACAAAAGTAATTTTATCAGTCAGCCCCAGTTCTGATATTACTTCAGCGGTCGAACCGCCGCCTACGATGGTCTTGGCGTTCAATTCGGATAATATCCTGGCAAGCGCCTGGGTGCCCCCAGCGAACTGGGGT
>CAYYVO010000279.1:656-3119 GCA_964475175.1 uncultured Dehalococcoidaceae bacterium
CAATTCTTTTGAAAAGATTTCGATAGTGCGGGGGCCGATATCTGCAATTTTTTTATCCGCCGGGACGGTATTTACGGAAACGGCTTTTGCCTCTGACTCGGCATTGATTTCATCAGCGACAACGACGTCTACGGGTAGTAACAATTTGACGCCCTTTCCCTCCGTTTCCTTTATCAGTGCAGCTGCGGTGTCGACGCTTTCCTCTTCAATAAGAGATGTGCCGACTTCGTAGTTTTGAGCTTTCAAAAAAGTAGCCGCCATGCCTCCGCCGATTAAAAAGCAGTCCACCCTGTCCATTATATTTTTCAATATACTGACTTTGTCACTCACCTTGGCTCCGCCGAACATGGAGACAAAAGGATGGGCAGGGTTTTCCAGAAGACCTCCCAGAGTTTCGATTTCCTTTTCCAGCAGGAAACCGGCTACCGCCGGCAGGTACTGAGCGATTCCGGCTATTGAGGCATGGGCGCGGTGTGAGGTACCGAAAGCGTCATTGACGAATATATCTCCGAGCCGGGCCAGCGCTTTGGCGAAATCCGCATCCCCTGCTTCCTCGCCGGGATGAAACCGGACGTTCTCTAAAAGTATAACTTCCCCCGCCTTCAGCGTTTCAACCGATTTTTCCACCTCGGGGCCGATACAACCCCCGGCCATTGTAACAGGCTTTCCGAGAATCTTTGACAGGCGTCGTGCAATCGGGGCCAGCCGCATTTCATCGACGACCTTGCCCTTGGGACGACCGTAATGAGAGATAAGGATAATCCGGGCATCATGTTCGATAAGGTAATTGATTGTGGGCAGAGCTGCCCGGATACGGCTGTCGTCGGTAATTTCTCCGGTGCTTGTATCCACGGGAACATTGAAGTCCACGCGTACGATGACCTTCTTCCCGGTGACATCGATATCCCTGACGGTCATCTTATTCATTTGCAGCTCCTGATTTTCAGGACTTACAATAAAACAATCGAGTAATTCTACAAGTGAACAGCAATTAAATTGTGCCTCCCCTGCCCTGCCGGTAGACACATAGTTATTCTGGTAGATTAATTGCTCCCCGTTTTACCCTGTACCTTCAGCGGTAATTCGGTCCCGCTCTCCCGGAACATGTCCATGACCTGTCCGGCAATGCCTTCAGCGTCGAGTCCGTACTTGGCGCGCAGGACTGCCTGTGTCCCGTGCTCGACGAACTCATCAGGGATACCTATATTCTTTACCTGTACTTCACAGTGGCCCGATGCTTGAAGCAACTCAGTAACGCTGCTGCCGAACCCTCCGGTCAGGACGTTTTCTTCGACCGTTACGATACGGCCGATTTTTCCTGACAGCTCTGTTATCAGTGATTTGTCCAGGGGCTTGGCAAAGCGGGCATTCACTACCGTGGCCTCAATCCCCGCAGCAGACAGCTTGCCGGCCGCTTCAAGTGATGGAGCCACCGATACACCCAGCGCGAGGATAGCCACATCGTCTCCGTACCTTAATACCTCACTCTTTCCGACAGGTATCTCATGCAGGTCCGCATCCAGCGTCACCCCCAGTCCGACACTGCGCGGGTAGCGTACCGCCATGGGACGCCCTGCTTTGACTGCCGTGTACAGCAGGTGTTGAAGCTCATTCTCGTCCTTCGGGGCGGCGACGATAAGGTCCGGGACCAGCGTTAGATAAGATATATCGAAGGTGCCCTGGTGGGTCTTGCCGTCGTCACCCACAATGCCGCCGCGGTCGATGGCGAATACTACCGGCAGTTTCTGGAGGCAAACGTCGTGTATTATCTGGTCAAAGGCGCGCTGCAGGAACGTGGAATATATCGCCACGACCGGTATAAGTCCCTGCGATGCCATCCCGGCGGCAAAGGTAACGGCGTGCTGTTCGCAGATACCGACGTCAAAAACGCGTTCCGGGAATTCTTTTTCTACAATGTTAAGGTTATTTCCCTCGGGCATGGCCGGGGTTATTGCTACCAGTTTGGGCTCCTCACGGGCTATCCTGAGTATAGTCTGGGCAAATACCTCGCTGTAGGTAGGTGTTTCTTTGTCCCCGCCGCCTTTAGCCGGAACTCCGTGAAAATAAACAGCATTACTCTCAGCCGGGGTGTATCCTTTGCCTTTGGTGGTGATAACGTGCACCAGGGTCGGCTTGGTGGCATAGTCTCTGGCCCGGGAAAGCACGACCTCCAGGTCATGAATATTATGACCGTCAATGGGCCCTATGTAGGTAAATCCCAGTTCTTCCCATATCGGATTGGGTGAAAAGAACCCCTTCACCCTCCCTTCGACTTCCTGGCCCAGGTTCCACAATTTATCGCCCATTGGAAGAGAGGTTATTATTTTCCTGCCGCTCTTCTTGGCTTTATCAAGTCGCCGGTTGAAGCGCACTTTACTCAGAAGCCTGGCCAGAGCGCCGACAGTCGGAGAAATAGACATACCGTTATCATTCAGCACCACTATGAGTTTGCTGCCCAGTTGC
>CAYYVO010000280.1:0-2240 GCA_964475175.1 uncultured Dehalococcoidaceae bacterium
TACTGCTGCGCTTCTCCCTTTTGCTCGCCGTCTTCGGGGGGGAACAGTACTTGAAGGCAGGTATCTATCGGTTTATCGCAATCGTCCTTTCGCCAAAGCCCGCGGCAGCCGCACATCATAAAGCTGGTGCGTTCGGACCTTTTTAGAATCTGCTCCATATCCTCATACCACAGGATATCTTCCGGTCGGACGTTAGGGCTGGCCTTGAGCGCCTTGTGAGCAGGGATTATCCGGTGCGCCCCCGGCACGCCTTTGGCTTTCCGCTGCATAAACGAGTCCCAGATAATATCCGCCCATTCCGCAAAAAAGAAATCGCCCCAGAGCGGGTAAACCTTGGCCTTGAGGTCTTCATCCATCCAGCCGATAGCGCCGTGGTGGAACATGACGATGTTGGGGGGAACCGTATACCTATCGCCCATTTTACGGATTATCTGCCGCTTTTCCATGCCGTCGAGTGTTACCTGGAGGCTTTTCTGGTCGGTATTCATCTTCATGGCTATTTCTTCCGCGGTCATAGGTTGGGTAATATCCACCATTATTTCCGCTTCTTCGGGCGTCATCATTGCCTCGAGTATCCTGGTGAAATGCTTGGAGCCGGGGGCGCCCATTCTCTCTGAGAGCACGTTATACGCATCAGTCTTCTTCGTCATTGCTATCTCCCTGGCTATTAATTATTTTGTGGTTACGCTCGTGATTATAACTTAATGAAACATACTTTGCTACGTCATTTACTGGTAACCGGGTGCTTATAGTGATATGGGACATTGCCGCGGTGGTACGGGTAGGGGTGGAAAGCGGAGGGCGGTTCATCTGCGTCCGGTAAGCCCATCCAGCCCATCAATGGCAGGTTCAGCCAGCCGTCCTCCACGGGGGAGCAGAATGTATTGTTCCAGTGCAGCTTGCTGAACAGCCATTTCCCGTTTTCCTTGACGTATTTATTCTCGTAATACCCGTGCCGCCATTCTTGCCGGGCAAAGGCGCCGTAAGGCTTCGCCTCGCAGAGCCAGGTCTGCCATCTGCCCTCGGCCTTCGTACCGTCGGCTGAGACGTCTACAACGCCGCCAATCTGCATCACGATGAACTGCATCCAGGGCGGGGACTGGCGGGGTGCGCCGCCCGCGTTGAACATGTCCCAGTAAATACGGCGGATTCCCTTTTTGCCGTAGAAAACACCGTGGTCGGCTATCTCTACCGACTCGGTCTGCTCTTCCGAGAAAAGGTCGACTATTTCCGCCCACATGTTGTTATCGAAATAATAGCCGTAGGTTCGCTGCAGGTGTTCTATCTCCTGTATGTCCTCGGCTAGCTGTACCTGTTTTTCCAGTTCTTCAATATTCATATCAACTACCTCTATTTGCTGATTTATTCACCGGTGACCGGGTGTTTAAAAGGAAAGGGAACGTGGTAACCTGACGGGTAGGGATGATAAGCGGTGGCCGGGGCATCGGCGTGGGGGAACGGTGTATCGGAAAGCCTCGGTACTTTCAAGAAGCCCCTCTCGAAAGAGGTCCAGTAGGTTATATTCCAGTGCAGCTTCTTAAAATACCATTTGCCGTTTTCCTTGATATACTCGTTATTATAGACGCCGAACTGCCATGTCTGTATCTTGATACCACCGAAGGGCCGGCATTCGAACGAGGGTGTGTACCAGCGTCCTGTTGCCGTCTTTCCGTCAGGCGCTACGTTGATGACGCCCTGCGACTGCATAACCTCGAAGAACATCCAGCCGGGACGCTTCATGCCTACCATACCGGCATACATCCTGTTGACGCCTTCTTTGCCGCGAAAAACGCCGTGGTCGGTAATTTCGACCGACTCTGTGTTCTCGGAAAAGAGGTCGATTACTTCCTGGTACATCGCGGTATCGAAGTAGTAACCGTATAACTTTTGCAGGTCTTCTATTTCCTGGATATCTTCAAGCAGTGTTACCTGCTTTTCGAGTTCCTCAAGATTCATATTATACTGCCTTTTTCCTTATTTGCCGGTGATGGGGTGCTTGAAATGTACCGGGAAATGGTAGCCGAATGGGTAGGGTCGCCAGGTGGTGGGCGGGGCATCAGGGGGCACTTCCGGGCTGGGCCCGCTATGCCCGACGACGGGTGTCTTCAGCCAGCCGTCTTCATATGGCGTGCGGAAGTTGAGGAAGAAATGGAGCTTCTTAATCATCCACTTGCCGTTCTCTTTAACGTACTCGTTCTCATAAATGCCGTGAGCCCATAGTTGCCTAAGCTCGCCTTCGT
>CAYYVO010000280.1:2250-3114 GCA_964475175.1 uncultured Dehalococcoidaceae bacterium
TCCACGAAGAAACCGTACCACCGGCCTTTAGCGGTCTTGCCGTCGGGTTCGACGGTGACAACGCCCTGAATCTGCATGCCGATTGACATGTAGCCGGGCCTGGGCTTGGCGTCCTTACCGCCCTTAAGAAGGTCGATGTAGTAACGGCGGACTCCTTCCTTGCCCTTATAGACGCCGTAGTCGCACTCTTCCACCGACTCGGCGTTATCGGAAAAGAGGTCGACCACCTTTTCCCATTCTTCGTAATCGCGATAGTAGCCGTAGATTCGCTGCAGCTTTTCTATCTGCTTGATGTCATCCAGTTTCTGGATTCTTTTCTGTAATTCCTCCAGTGTCGCCATGAAATCCTCCTTAACATAAATTTATTAGTTGGTGAGAAAATCACCCTTCGACGAGCTCAGGGTGAGCGGTAACATGAGCCGCTCATGGTGAGCTTATCGAACCATAACGGTCGTTAATAACGCCCCTAAGTTTATCTAACGTATATACTCCGATAGAGTCTTCCCTGGCAATTAATCGACAGGAAATGCTTATTTTCATACAGGATGCGGGTGCTATTCCTATATCTTGACTATTGTGCCGACAAATGATAGCTTACTATATAATATTAATTTGTGTAATTCAAATAACCAATCGGGTATTTCCCATAATATATTCGAGTTTCCCGGGACTGTATTGCTGCGCAATTCTAATAGATATTGATTGGGGTGTCAATCAGAGAAAAGGAGGGAAAGAGATATGCCGATGACTTTAGAGGAACTGGAGAAAGAAGTCAAAAAGCTTAAAGAGCAGGTAGCCGAGAATGCTTATACAAAAGACTACCTGGAGATATGGAAACTGCAGTCGCTGTATTCCCATCTGTAT
>CAYYVO010000281.1:0-3113 GCA_964475175.1 uncultured Dehalococcoidaceae bacterium
AGCCGTCCGACCGGCGCCAGGTAACCGAGGAGCTTGATCACGCCGTTAAGTCCATCGGCGAATCGAAGAATAAGCCGCTTATTGTTGGTTTCTGCTGTCAGTACGGGCTATACGGTACCGGTGCACTGGCCGGGCTCTGGAGAGGAACAAGGGTCGGCGTCAATATCGTCCCCGTCCTGTGTGTCGCCAAGGTAGAGACGGGGCACATATTATCCGCTTTTAATACGGGTGCCGAAGGCGTCTTTATTGCGGGTTGCGGGGAGCAATGCTCCCGGGAAAATACAATCTTTTATGTGCAACAGCGTGTAGACAGGGTGAAAAAGGTCCTGAGCCAAATCGGTATCGAGCCTGAGCGACTGCAGGTTTTCTCCCTGGGTGCCGAAGAAAATCCCACCGAAGAACTGGAAAACTTTGTCGAGCAAATAAGCTCTCTCTATATAACCTCAGTAATAAAGGGGGAGGTGGAGAGTTGATAATAGCCGAACAAAAACCCCTGGAAGAGATAATGCGAATGATTTCGCCTTACCAACGGGTATTACTGGTTGGCTGTGGTACCTGCATGACCGTGTGCAACGCCGGCGGCGAGCGGGAGGTCTCTTTTCTGAGTGATGCGCTGCAGTTGGCACAAACACGGAGTGGAAACGGGGCTGCCACCTTTTCCGAACTTACTCTGAAAAGGCAGTGCGACCCGGAATTCCTGGAAGCCCTGGCTGATAAAGCGGCAGATGCTGACGTGATTTTATCTCTCGGTTGCGGCATCGGAGTCCAGGCCATAGCGGAACAACTCCCGGATATGCCGGTGCTGCCGGGTGTAAACACATCTTTTATGGGCATGACCAAAGAATCGGGAGTCTGGGATGAGCGTTGTGCTGCCTGCGGTGATTGCCGGCTCGAAGATACTGCCGGAATATGTCCGGTTACCCGTTGTACGAAAGGCATACTCAACGGGCCGTGCGCCGGTGTCAAGAACGGTAAATGCGAAGCGAATAAAGATATGGACTGCGCCTGGATATTGATTTACCAGCGCCTGGAAAGGCTGCAGCAGCTGGACAAAATGCGCCGCTATTATCCTCCCCGGAATTTCCGGACAATCCCCAGGCCGAGAAGAATCATTAGTAAAGTGGAATCTGTTGTGGGAGATGGAAATGGCTAACTCGCTATTTGAAGAGAAACTCAATTCAAACGGCTTTATCGTGACCACGGAGGTTGGACCACCCAAAAGCGCCGATATCTCGGAAATGGTACACCACATAGATCTGCTTAAGGACAAGGTAGACGCTATAAACATCACCGACCACCAGAGTTCTGTAATGCGTTTCCCATCGATAGGGGGCTGCCTGATAGTCAGGGAGCACGGCGGCGAACCCATCCTGCAAATGACATGCCGTGACCGGAACCGCCTGGCACTTGAGGCCGAGCTTCTTCTGGCTTATTCCAGGGATATCTTTAACGTGCTCTGCCTTACCGGGGATTCGGTTGACGTTGGCGACCATAAAGAAGCCAAACCCGTTTTCGACCTTGATTCAGTGCAATTACTCAAGATGATAAGGACGCTGGAATCGGGAACCGATATGGGTGGCAACGAACTGGGAGCGTCCCCAAAGTTCTGTATCGGAGCCACCGTCCACCCGGAAGCGGACTTTATCGAGCCGCAACTCATTAAGTTCGATAAAAAGGTTGCCGCCGGGGCGCAGTTCATGCAGACTCAGGGGATATTCGACCTGGCGAGCCTCCGGCGTTTTATGCAGTATGCTTCCCAATTTAACATAAAAATATTAGCCGGGATTATCGTCCTTTCATCGGCCGGTATGGCCAGATACATGAATAACAACGTCCCCGGGATAATCATTTGCCAGGAGATAATCGATGAGATGGCGGCCGCGGAAAAGGGCAAGGGACTTCGGAAAGGCATTGAGATTGCCGCCAGGTTTATAAAAACCATTAAAGAAGAAAATCTTTGTCACGGGGTGCATATCATGGCTGTCGGTAACGAAGGTATCGTTCCGGATATTTTGGAAGCCGCCGAACTTCCGTCCTAGGGTGGTTTTGAAAAGACCCCTTTGCAAACGACCCGGGCAGGGGAATATATGGCAGGGGAGGAGAGAAAATGGGTGAAAATAAATCAAACAAAACGACTAAATCAAGTACAAATAAAGTAACGAAAAGGAAGAAGGATATTATACTGATTATCGATGATGAGCCGGATTTTGTAGAAGCATGCCGGCGCACACTCGAAGCCAAGAAATACCGGGTGACAATAGCATCGGGGGCGGAGCAGGCTAAAGAGGTAATAAAGGCAGAGCCGTCTCTCATTATTCTCGGTACGATGGCTCCGGCCGGGCAGGCGTTTGCGATGTATCAGTGGTTGGGACAGCACCCGAGGTATCAAGAAATACCTTTACTGGTTATAGATGCCCGTTATGATGAACGGCCAATCAGGGGGTGGAGAAGGTTCGAGGGTCTGCAGGTAGACGGCGACGAGTATTTATTCAAGCCCATCGAGCCGGCTTCCCTCATTCCGCGGATAAAGAGTCTGCTGGAAGCTGCAACCAGGAAAATAAGAGTGCTCGTTGTAGATGACCACACCATGGTCAGGACCGGTATATGCTCGGTTGTTTCCCTGCAAAAAGATATGGAAGTCGTCGGAGAGGCAGTCGACGGGCGGGATGCGTTTGATAAGGCTTTGCGGCTCTTTCCTCACGTCGCCCTGGTAGATATAGTCATGCCAGTAATGAGCGGCATAGAAGCGACTAAATTAATACACAAGGAGTGCCCGGAAACAAAGGTACTGATACTGACACAATACGATGAAGAAGAAAACATGATTATAGCCAAGCAATCCGGCGCGTACGGCTTTATTCCTAAGAAAGCAGCCAGCTCCGACCTCATCAGGGGTATAAGGTACGTAAGCCAGGGTAAATATTACCCCACGCCCTTTGCCGAGATGGTTATCTCATAAATACAACCATGTTTTAATTCGCCTACGTTGATATGAAGCCGGACCAAATTACCTGGCAATCATCGGGGGAAAAATCGTAGCTGAAATGGAGTCCCTGGTGGGATTCGAACCCACGACCCGCTGCTTAGAAGGCAGCCGCTCTGTCCAACTGAGC
>CAYYVO010000282.1:0-3112 GCA_964475175.1 uncultured Dehalococcoidaceae bacterium
TACTGACGTACGTTGAATCTTTCCATTACTTGATGTCTGGTTTTATTCTGACGGTTTAGTCTTATTCATTCCCGCGGTAGGCGATACCGTCAATCATCATTAGGATATCATCATCGATAAACTCAGTGGTGGAGGTCATTCTGGCGGGGAAGGCGTCTTTTTCAAAGTAATTATTAAAACGCTTCTCCATTTCCCGGAGGTCCTGGATATTCTTCAGCCAGACATTTACCTTTACCAGGTCCCCCAGTAATAGACCGCATTCTGCCAGCGTCTTTTTAAGGTATTTGAAAGCGTCGTCGAACTGCTCGGTAAAAGTTTCGCCGAAGCCGCGGTGAAGACCCAGGAACACGTAATCGCCCGCCTCCACCGCCACCGAGTAGCTGAAAGGAGTGGTAACCCGCTTTAATTCGGTCATTATTCTGCCTGTGCTGCTTTACAGGATATCGACGGTCTATTTAACGCCCAGCTTTTTCTCCGCATTGGCGATGATATCACGGGTTACATCAATCATATCCGGACTAACGGATACGGAGGTTACGCCCCACTCTACCAGCTTTTCGGTAATCTCGGGGTACACCGACGGCGCCTGGCCGCAAATAGAGCAGGTAACACCCCTCTCCTTGCAGGTCCTGACCACCTTTTCAATCGATATCATTACGGCTTCATTGCGCTCGTCGAAGGTCTCAGCCAGCTTGGCGCTGTCGCGGTCTATGCCCAGGGTCAGCTGGGTAAGGTCGTTGGAGCCGATGGATATACCGTCGATGCCGACATCCAGGAACTCGTCCAGCAGAATGACGTTGGAAGGCACTTCGCACATCATCCAGAGCTTGAATTTATCGGAGCGTTTCAGCCCTTCTTCCTCCATGATTTTAACGGTTCCTGCCATCTCCGCTACGGTGCGGACGAAGGGAATCATCACCCAGAGATTATCGTACTGTTCCCTGACTTTCTTTATGGCGGCCAGTTCCAGTTTAAACGTTTCAATATCCGTGATGTAGCGCGAGGCACCGCGATAGCCTATCATCGGGTTTTCTTCTACTTCTTCATATTTTTCGCCGCCCTGGAGAGAGCGGTACTCGTTGGTCTTGAAATCGTTGGTACGGTAGACTACCTGGCGGGGATAAAATGCCTTGGCGAACATGGTGAGTTTATTGGAGAGCTTTTCGACGAACTCGTGGCCGCGGCCGTCTTCAATCATGGCGCTGGGGTGCTCGCCGATTTCGGCGACCATGAACTCGGCACGCAGCAGACCGATGCCGTCGACATCACGGTTGGCCACGCGGTCGACGATATCAGGCTGTGCCAGGTTGGCCAGCAGCTTGGTCTTGGTAACAACCTCGCCGCGGGCGCGTATCACCACGTCGCTCTTGATTTCTATCAATCCGGCATAGACCTTGCCGTTGCTGCCGTCAACTGTGATTTCCTGGCCGTCTTTGAGAGTGGCGGTGGCATTTTCGCAGCCGACGATGCAGGGGATGCCCAGCTCACGACTGACAATAGCGGCGTGGGCGGTCCTGCCGCCGCGGTCGGTAACGATGCCCGCCGCCCGCTTCATCGCCGGGACGAAGTCCGGAGTGGTCATCTCAGCGACCAGTATATCTCCCTCCAGTACCTTATCTATCTGCGAGGGGTCGGGAACTATTTTCACCGGTCCGGCAGCTACGCCCGGGCTGGCGGCGGCCCCGGATAAGAGCACGGGGGCATCAATATCGTGAGATTCTCCGGTATCTTCTTTAATGGTAGTTACCGGGCGAGTCTGTACGATATAAATTTGGCCCTTTTCCTTGGCCCATTCCACGTCCTGAGGGAAATCATAATGGTCCTCTAGGCGCTTGCCCATTTTCGCAAGATGAATAATGTCTTCATCAGTTATCTTCTGGGCAGCCTGCTCCTCGGGGGTCAGGTCAATTTTTATATTGGGGTCGTCGCTTTTTACGGCTGTATCTCTGACCAGTTTCCATCCCTGGTTCTTGATTTCTTTCTCGAGGATTTTCAAGTCTTTCTTACTGACGACATAGTGGTCGGGGGTGACATCACCGGAGACTATCATCTCACCGAGACCCAGCACAGATTCAATGGTGATTTTCTCCTTATCGCTGGTCATCGGATCTATAGTGAACATGACACCGGCGGCCTCGGACTGCACCATCCGCTGCACGGGCACGGCGATACCGACCTTAAAATGTTCGAATCCCTGTTCCTCCCGGTAGAAGATGGCGCGCGCGCCGAAGAGAGATGCCCAGCAGTTCTGGACTGCCCTCACCACATCTTTCTCCCCTTGCACGTTGAGAAAGGTGGCCTGCTGGCCGGCAAACGATGCTTCCGGCAAGTCTTCTGCCGTGGCCGAGGAACGCACCGCGACAAGACCTTTACCCATCTCGATATAAGCCTTCTCAATTTCACTGGCTATCTCCGGGGGCATAGCGGCATTTTCTACTAGTTTCTGTACTTGTTCAGCCGCATCCTGAAGCTGTTTACTGTCGTGAACGTCAACGGGATCGAGAAGCGATCTAATTTTACCCTGGATACCGGACTGTTCTATAAAATCAAAATAGGCATCGGCAGTTACGATAAAGCCCGGGGGTACGGGAATCCCGGCATTGGTCATTTCGCCAAGATTAGCCCCTTTTCCTCCGACAATGGGGATATCCTTTCTGGTGACTTCGCTGAACCAGACGACGGCTTTTTGGCCTTTCTTCATTTATACCTCCGTTTTTCTTGAGATATACCTGTGTATATTGATATTTATTATAACATATTCAATTAATAGCATTGTCAACTTGTTCGCTTATATTTAGATATCATTTGACAGGGTTATTGATGCGGGGTTAGAATTAATGAACGGGTGAGTAAAGGTGAGGAGGCCCGGTCATGATCGAGATGAGTATCGACAGTATCAGAGTAAGTTTGATGAACTACCAGCGCGTAGTCATTTTAAAGGAAAAAATGTCAGACCGCTACCTGCCAATCTGGATTGGCCCCGCCGAAGCGGATGCTATCGCGGTTAAGCTACAGGGAGTCACTGTACCCCGTCCCCTGACTCACGATCTTTTGAGCTCAATTATAGATACCCTGGGCGCCACGGTGCACTCAATTATCGTTAATGACCTGA
>CAYYVO010000283.1:0-3109 GCA_964475175.1 uncultured Dehalococcoidaceae bacterium
TTGGGATACCTGTCGATGTATTCCGAAGGATTCATGCGTACCAGCTCCAGGAGTTCCTCGGCCCGCTGCCTCCGCCGGGTTTTATCCCATCTTTTTAGGGCGGGAACGGTCTCGATATTCTGCCCCACGGTCATATGCGGGAACAGCCCTATCTCCTGGATGGCATAGCCGATATTCCGGCGCAGCTCGCTGGCGACCATCTCGGTGTTGTCCACGCCGTCGATGTATATCTTGCCGCTGGTAATGGGGATAAGGCGGTTTATCATCTTCATGGTGGTGGTCTTACCACAACCGGACGGCCCCAGGAAAACACATAGCTCTCCTTCATCGACTTCGAAACTCACCCCGTCAACGGCTTTGGTACCGTCCTGATAAACCTTGGTTACTTTTTCTAGTTTAATCATTAGCTTATTTACTCACTCTCAAGCCTTTAGGGGTAATCCGTCTTTCTACCAGGGCCATCAGACCGTCAACCAGTAATGCCAGGATAGAGACGGATATTCCGCCGATGATGATTAAGTCCATCCGGGCATTTCTCAGTCCCCGGAAGATGGGCGCCCCGAGCCCTCCGGCGCCTATCAGGGCCGCGATTGCCGCGATGCCGATAACCAGCACTACGGAGTTCCTTACACCAGCCATAATAACGGGGATAGCCAGGGGGAACTGAATTTTAACGAGGATTTGTCTTTCGTTCATGCCCATCCCCCGGCCGGCCTCTATCATAGCCGGGTCGACCGCCTGGATTGCTTTGAAAGTATTGCGCAGGATGGGAAGCTGCCCGTAGATGACGAGGGCGATGACGGCGGGGAGAAAACCGATGGCCTTTAGCCCGATGCTGCTGAGGAGAGACATTAAAAGCCCTAAGAGGGCCAAACTGGGGATAGTCATCATAATCTCGGCGAGATACAGGGTGGTATCAGCAATGTGTTCCTTGCCTTTACCTGTGATGTAAATTCCGAGGGCAACACCGAGGATAACGGCTATGATGATAGATACGAAGATAATCCACAAGTGGGCTAGAACCCACCCGGCAAGTAGATCCGGTCGCCTTGATATGAACTCCCATGCTTCTAGCACTATTCTTATCCGATCTAAAAACTAATCAAGCTAATCGAAAAACACTCATTACAGCTAGAAGAAAACCCGTCAACCGCAAAAGAGCGCACGGTACTTGCAATGCTAACCCGCATCTGCAAACAATGTCAACCGTAATAAGTAATTAGCGGTATATTAGTTGAGGGTATTAGATGTGAATTGAGCGGACTAGCTGGTTGTATATTGAATAGCCCTATTATTTTGAATAGAACCGGGAGAAGTTAAATAACTTGTGCAGTGAATTTGGCTGGCTTAGAGAACGAAGAGAAGCTATTTTCGTGTCATAACACCAACATCGCGTCGCCGAAACTGTAGAAGCGATACCTTTTTTCGATAGCTTCCTGATAGGCGTTATCGATTAACTTTTTCCCACCGAAAGCGGTAACCAGCATCAACAGGGTAGACCTGGGAAGGTGAAAGTTGGTGACCATGGCGTCGACCATGCGGAATTTATGCCCCGGTAAGATGAATAAATCTACCCAGCCCTGGAAAGGTTCGAGTCGGGGAGATTTGCCGAACAGCGCCGACTGCTCTACCAGCCTTACCGCTGTGGTGCCGATGCAGATTATGCGGCGTCCTTCCCGCCTGGCTGTCGATAGTTCGTCAGCGACTTCTTTGCTGATAACTCCGTATTCTCTATAGATTACGTGATTATGCGGATCGTCCTCTTTTATCGGACGGAAGGTATCAAGTCCCACGTGAAGAGTTACAAAATAACATTGTATGCCTCTCCCCTCTATCTCCCCGAGTAGTTCCGGCGTAAAGTGGAGTCCGGCCGTAGGGGCTGCCGCGCTTCCGATTACCCGGGAATAAACGGTCTGGTAACGTTCCGGGTTTTCCAGCGGGACGTGGATATACGGCGGCAGGGGAACTTCACCGGCTTTCATCAGTGACGCTTCGTCGGAGAAGCGGATTGTCCGGATGCCGCCTTCTCCCGTGTCGATAATCTCTGCGGTTATATTGCTGGAAGATTCCCCGCTGGTCAGGGAATCATTCGATATTTCAACTGATGAGCCTGCCTGTAGACGGCGGGCGGGTTTTACTAAAGCCTCCCAAACATTGGCTTTATGCCGTCGCAATAGGAGTAGTTCCACCTTTCCGCCGCTGCCAACTCGTCTACCTTTGAGCCGGGCGGGGATAACGCGGCTGTCATTAAACACGAGGATATCGCCATCATGTAAGTAATCGACGATTTCATAGAAGTGGCGGTGTTCAATCGAGCCATCAGCCCGGTTCAGCACCATCAGCCTTGAGCTGTCTCTCGGCTCGATGGGAATCTGGGCGATAAGCTCCTGAGGAAGGGTATAATCGAAATCGCTGGTTTTCATAGTGCTGGCCCTGTATTTATGATAACTTGTGATGTTAATAAAGGCAATTCGGGAGCGGGTGGGGCAGTAAAATAAGGGCATGGTATAATAGTAACAGTATGGCTACGGATAACCGGTCAGAGAACCCTGACGCAGATACCTGTGCTTACGGCCCGCCGGCCTGGCAGTATAAATGCCGGGAATGTGGAAACGAGTTCGAGATGCCGGCCCCGAAAGGTCCCACCGAGGAGAGAAACCGCACCTGCCCTGAGTGTAATAGCAGAGATATCAAAGTTGTCAACATAAAGAAGGCCGAAGCCTGCCCGCCCGGCGGCTGATAAACTCTTGTGAAGATAAGGCCGTGAGCCTTAACTATTCTAACCCCCCACCCCCTTAAGATATTTATTCCCACCCGGCCGCCCATAGAAATACATTGCTTAGCCCTTTAGTAATGAGTCAATCCCTTCCCTTAGAAAAGAAATAAAAATCCCCGGCGCCTGGATTACAAACGTCGGGGATTTAATATTGTGTGAAATATATTCTTACAGGTCGGCGGCGTCGATGATTTCCGGTACACGCTTCTCCCAGCCGATAGCCATGATGTGTACTCCCTGGCACATGGACTTTATCTGCTTGATGAAGTCGGCGGCAATCTGTATACCGGTCGCTGCCCGCTCTTCCTTGGGGGCATCGGCCATTTTCTGAAT
>CAYYVO010000284.1:0-3088 GCA_964475175.1 uncultured Dehalococcoidaceae bacterium
GATAGGATTAGTTGTGGCCGAATCTTTTAAAAGTCCAGAAAAGATACTGCGGGTAATCAGCGAAGTAAACGAAGCAATCTCCGTTTCTAACGGACGCCGCAACGTACTGACAACAACGCTGGATACGCTTTCCGAGGCCTTTGAAGTAGAATGCTGCTGGGTCCAGAGGATTGATCCCACCACACAGAAACTCGTCTTGGCGTCTCATCGTGGCTTTACCAGAATGATGCAATGGGAGTTGAATTCGTCTGATGCCGGTCAATACTTCAACAACCTTGTTTCCAAATATGGCCATAAAATAGTCGTTCATCATCTGTCGCGCCAAAACAAGGTCGATTTGAAATCTTTCCGCATGGCGAGACTCCGTTCACTGGTCGCCGTACCCATTACGACCTACCGTATCGACGGTGTTCTGGGCATGGCATCGCGGAAAAAGAAACAGTTCGGCCAGGATGCCGCCAAAGTACTCGCGGTGGTAGCCGGTATGATAGGCACCGCCCTGGAAAAAGCCGAACTCTACGAACGCGCATCATCAAACGGTCAAAAAGAATCTGCTGAGAAGGATATAAAAGAGTCCATACGCCCGTCCCGCCCGGAATCACGTGGAAATCCTGGAGTTACCCGTTTTTCTGCCAAAAGAAATAGAGCTTCAGCGGACGATACCCTGGTGGATAATAAAGCTCGTTTTAAGTAGATTTTTCTTTTGTACTATCTGTATTATAAAAAAATTCAATACATTCATAGGATTCATATATAGTTGTTGTTGACAAATAGCACGTCCATAGGTTATACTGGGCGAGGTAATGAGATACCACTACACCTGCGCGCGTGAGTCCCAGCAGGGGGGAGGGGACTCTTTTTTTTTGCCCCGAATTATTAAATATGCTATAAGCGCGTGTGTTTATAAGTAAATAGTAGAAGGAGGAATTATGGAGCTAAGCCGAAGAGACTTCCTTAAAGCTTCGGGTGCCGGGATAGGCGGCGTTTTCCTGCTCGGTGCGCTTAGTGACGGTGTTGCCCTAGCTTCACCCGTCAAGCGGATTGCCCTTACAAAACAGGGCAAGGAAACAGCTACTATCTGCCCTTACGATGCCTCTGGTTGCGGCTTTATCGTCATGGCCGATGCCAACGGTAAGGTCATCAACATCGAGGGCGACCCCGACCACCCCATCAACAACGGCGGCGCCTGCGCCAAGGGAGCCTCAATGCGCCAGCTATCCGCCGACAATCCCTGGCGCCTGACAAAACCACTTTACCGCGCCCCCGGAGCGACGGACTGGCAGCCCGTGGAGTGGGACTGGGCACTCGACAACATTGCCCGCAAAATCAAGGATACCCGTGATGCCGCCTTTACCGAGAAGGACGCCAACGGCAACACCGTAAACCGGAACGAAGCCCTTGCCTGTCTGGGCGGTTCGGCCCTGGACAACGAGGAGTGCTACCTCCTTTCCAAGATGGCCCGTTCCCTGGGTATCGTCTACCTGGAACACCACGCCCGCATATGACATTCCGCTACTGTCGCCAGTTTGGCGGAATCTTTCGGACGCGGTGCCATGACCAATCACTGGAATGATATTGCCAATGCCGATGTCATGATGGCAATAGGATGCAATCCGGCCGAGAACCATCCGGCTTCATTCGGGCATATCACCATAGCCATGGAAAAAGGCGCCAAGTTAATCAGCGTCGATCCCCGGTTTACCCGTACCTCGGCCAAGGCGGATATTTACTGCCCGCTACGCTCGGGCACGGATATCGCCTTTATCGGCGGTATGATTAAGTTTGTGCTGGATGACATGGATGTCAATCCCGGTAAATACAACATGGTCTATGTAACCGAGTATACCAATGCCCCGTATCTCATCAACCCCGACTTCAAAGGACCGGCCGAACTGGACGGTCTGTTCTCCGGCTATAATGCCGGTAGCAGTAGCTACGATAAGTCCAGCTGGCAGTATCAGGTTGATGAAAACGGTATACCCAAGAAGGATAAAACCCTCAAAGACCCCAACTGCGTCTTCCAGATTATGAAGAAGCACTATGCCCGCTATACGCCGGAGGCCGTCTCCCAGACTACCGGCTGTCCGGTGGATACGTTCCTGGAGGCAACGAAGGCCTTTGCCGCCGGCGGTGCTGCGGGCAAATCGGGTACTATCATGTATGCCATGGGGACCACGCAGCATACGTACGGGACCCAGAACGTAAGGTCTTACGCCATACTGCAGCTCCTCCTCGGCAACATCGGTATTGCCGGCGGTGGTATCAACGCCATGCGCGGCGAGTCCAACGTACAGGGTTCTACCGACCACTGCCTCCTCTTCCACATTCTCCCCGGTTACCTAGGGGTACCGCAGAGCGTGGACAGCTCGCTACAGGACTATCTGAAGAGACTCACGCCTACCACCAAAGACCCCAACAGTGCCAACTGGTGGCAGAACTACCCCAAATATATCGTCAGCCTGCTCAAGGCATGGTACGGAGATGCCGCCCACAGCGGCAACGATTTCGGTTTTAACTACCTGCCAAAGATACAATCAGGTAAGAACTACTCGCACATCGCCCTTTTCGAGGCCATGGACGAAGGCATCATCAAGGGGCTGATGTGCTGGGGACAGAATCCTGCTGTAGGCGGTCCCGATGCCAATCTGGAGAGGGGGGCCATGGACAAGCTGGACTGGCTCGTGGTTGCCGATATGTGGCATACCGAGACAGCCAACTTCTGGAAACGCCCCAAGGCTGACTCCACCAAGATAAACACCGAGGTCTTCCTGCTGCCGGCGGTAGGCTCCTTCGAGAAAGAAGGCAGCGTTACCAATAGCGGCCGCTGGATGCAGTGGCGCTGGAAGGGAGCCAAAGGCCCCGGCGATGCCATGGATGACCTCTGGATGCAGGACCAGATAATGAAGCGAATCAAGAAGCTTTATGCCGCCGAAGGCGGTCCTGCTGCCGAGTGTATCACCAATCTCGCCTGGGATTACGGTGATGAGCACCCGGATGTCCACGCCGTGGCCAAAGAGGTCAACGGCTACGATCTCACTACCGGAAAGCTTATGGCCAGCTTTGCCGGCCTCAAGGATGACGGTACCAC
>CAYYVO010000285.1:0-3080 GCA_964475175.1 uncultured Dehalococcoidaceae bacterium
GGTCTTGAGACAGGCTTCTACCACGTTTCTGGTGCCTTTGATATTAACCGACTCCAGCACCGGCCAGTCATCCATAGAGAGCGAGATACAGGCGGCCAGGTGATAAACTACATCGGCATCCCGAAACGCTTCACAAAGAGAGTCTAGGTCGAGAATATTTCCCTGGAAGATCTCGGTATCCAGTCCCTCGAGAGCCCCGCAGTTTACATGGACCAGACATCGTGTTTTTCGGCCTTTATCGATGAGCGTTCGTACCAGGTTGGCGCCGACGTGCCCACTGGCGCCCGTGATAACGGTAGTCATATACATCAGATTATAGCATAGATTGTCTAGGTGTCGCCAAAAAGGGAGCAATATTGCCGTTGCTACGCCTTATCCGGTATAACTTTAACGAAAATATGCCGGTTCCTCGGGCCGTCAAACTCACCGAAGAATATCCCCTGCCATGTCCCCAGAACCAGCTTCCCATCCTCGATGAACAGGGTCTCGCTGTCCCCGATGAGACTTGACTTGATATGCGCAGCGGAGTTGCCTTCCAGGTGACGATAGTTGTTTTGCAGCGGAGCCATTACGTCCAGCTGGTTCGCTATATCTTCGACGACGCTTGGGTCGGCGTGCTCATTTACCATTACCCCGGCCGTAGTATGCGGCACAAAGACATAGCAGATGCCGTTCTTAACACCGCTTTCCCCTACTACCTCTCTGACCTTTACGGTAATATCCTGAAACTCTATACGTGTATTGGTCTTTATGTCAACTTTATGAATCAAGGCTTTCCTCCATAAATATCGTTTCTATTATCGTACACCCTGCCCCTCGGAGTGGCAATACCGTGTATTAATGTTATCTTGACCCCGTAGCTAAAACAGGCTACACTATAAGTGGGAGAAATATCATGCCGATATATGAATATGTTTGTCCTGAATGTGAATGTAAGTTTGAGGAATTACGCCCGCTGAGCGCCGCCGACAAGGAAGCCGAATGTCCGCATTGCCATAAGCCGGCACGGCGTAAAATTTCTACCTTCGCCGCTTTTACCACCACACTTGCCGGGGTGCCGAAGACAGTACCCGGGGCAGGTGGCGGCAGTTCCTGCTCCAGCTGCAGTTCGGGCAACTGCGGTACCTGCGCTTCATAAAAAAGCACTCTCTTATTTAATATGAGCGATTGCGTTTTCTGTGATATCATCAGCGGCAAGGCCCCGGCCAGTTTTATATATAAGGACGACGCTACCGTCGCTTTCATGGACATTTCCACCCTGAACACCGGTCAGGTCGTCGCTATTCCCAGGAAGCATGTCGTTTACCTGGCGGACATGGACGAAGCCACCGGTTCGCATCTCATGCGTACCGCAATGCGTATCTGCCAGGCAATCCGCGCTTCAGGCATCAAGTGTGACGGCATTAACCTGTTCCTGGCGGATGGCGAAGCCGCCGGCCAGGAGGTCTTTCACCTGCACTTTCTCATCATCCCCAGGCTCGAAGGTGATTCCATGAAAATAAAGGGAATCTGGTCAAGTCCCGATCGTAAAGAACTGGATGATGTTGCCGCTAAAATCCGCGGCGCTATAGAATCGTTGTAACTGAGGAGGCTGATTTGCGCTCTTCCCAGACAGGGATAGCCAACCTGCCGCTGCACCACGGCAAGGCTCCCCGCTGGCTTTTCAGCCGCATGGTGCCGCTGGCCCGCGAAATCACTATCGCCATCGTCTCCGAGTTCGGTCCGGAAGAGATGCTTCGCCGTCTTTCTCATCCCTACTGGTTTCAGGCCTTCGGCTGCGTCCTCGGTTTCGACTGGCATTCGAGCGGGGTCACCACCACCCTATGCGGCGCCCTCAAGGAAGGCGTCAAAGGGCTGGAGCGCGACCTCGGCCTGTTCGTCGCCGGCGGCAAGGGTAAGACTTCCCGAAAGACTCCTTCTGAAATAGAAGAGTGGGGAGAGAAAATATCGATGGACCCGGCGCCGCTGGTATATGCCAGCCGCATGTCCGCCAAGGTAGACAGCTCTGCCGTGCAGGACGGCTACCAGCTTTATCATCACACCTTTATATTTACCCCCAAAGGCGACTGGACGGTGGTACAGCAGGGCATGAACGATGCCAATCATTACGCGCGCCGCTATCACTGGCTGGGTGAATCCGTCAGCGACTTCGTCAACGAGCCGCACTCGGCCATACTGTCAGAAGCACGGGGAACAACACTGAATCTCACCGCGACCGAGAGTGAGGAAGCCCGCACCACCATTACCGGTATTGCCATCGAAGAGTCACCGGAAAAGGTGCTGGAGGAACTTAAAAAGCTAAAGACGCTGAGTCTGCCCACCCGACACGAAATCCTTACCCGCGACCTCCATCCGGACAGCCTGCGCAAGATTATCCTCAGCGCCTATGAGCGCCAACCTCAGGATTTCGAGCAGCTTTTGGGGCTTTCCGGGGTGGGGCCCAAGACTATCCGGGCCCTGAGCCTTATCTCCGAACTCGTTCACGGAGTAGCGCCCAGCTACCGCGACCCCGCCCGCTACAGCTTCGCCCACGGCGGTAAGGATGGTATTCCCTACCCTGTCGACCGAAATACCTACGACCAGAGCATCGAAATACTATCCCGCGCCATAAACAGGACCAAACTCGACCTCAGTGAGAAGCAGAAGGCGTTTCAGAGACTCAACCGCGTGCGCATGGGATAAAAATCACATACAGTCACCCCCTTTCCCCCGTAAAATCAAAATAGGAAATACTATATATTCTTTGATTTACGGGGGTTAATCTCCATGAGTAGAAAAGCAATCATCACCACGTCTGTTGTCATCCTTGTTATCATAGCGTTTATCGGCGTCCTTATAGTCTTCGGCCCGGGTAATAATAAAGTCGCCGAACTCGAGGGCGTGGAAATAAGGGAATACGAAGGTGAAAACCTGTCCTCAATAAACGATTTTAGAGAGAACTCCATCAAAGGACCGCAGCAGGTTGATAAAGAGACCTACCTGCTGGAAATTACCGGACTCGCCGAAAATCCGACTTCCTATACCTATGATGAATTCATCGATGAATACACCAATTATAAGAAGGTCGTCCGTCTTAACTG
>CAYYVO010000286.1:0-3024 GCA_964475175.1 uncultured Dehalococcoidaceae bacterium
GTCAAAGGCGCTTTCTTCGCGGGCTGTGAAATTATATGGGGACTGAACGGCAGCGGGCCGGTGAATATCGAGAGTCCCCATACGCACGACTTCGATGAGATAATCGGATTTGCGGGCTCCAACCGGAACTATCCCCGGGAGCTGGGGGGCGAAATAGAGTTCTGGCTGGGAGACGAACAGCATATGTTAACCAAAACCTGCCTTATTTTCATCCCCAAAGGACTAAAACATTGCCCCATAATTTTCCGGAGAGTCGACACCCCGATTTTTATGTTTGAATCGGGCAACGATACGTTCTACGAGAAAATCCGCTAGCCTGTTTAATTATATTATTTTATATATTCGGTTCCCATACCGGCGGTAAAGTGGAAGATGGGCTTATCTATTCTTCTGATGGTCAGCGGGCAGTGCTCCACACCTGCCGGAATAAACGCGACGAAGCTCTTATCGATAATATTCTGCTTGCCGTCTATCCACAGCTCCACTTCCCCGTTGAGGTTATAGCGGTCATCGGGGTCGCTGCCAACATAGGCGACGACTTCGTCGAAGTCATGGCGGTGAGCCTTTACCGTGCCCACATCGCCCTTGGTTTCCGGCCACTTACCCGGCATGAACCAGGCCGTATCCATGTAAAAGGCCCCCTTGATAACGTTGGAGTCGAGGCAAATCAGGAGCCTGCCTTCATTATTAGAAAATTCGGGTGTCCAAGGCGCCACAGTTTCTTTCTCTTTGAGTTCCGTGACGATGTATTTTTTATCCCAGTTAGCCATGATTATTTATCCTCCTTTGATTTAGCCTGGTGACCGCCGGGGTCGGCTTCCGCCAGCGTTCCGGCGCCGGGGATAAAGGTCATCTCAAAATGCGGTCGGGTAACCCCTTTCCAGACAAGGGGGCCGTGCTTGACTCCTTTCGGCACGAAGATTGCGGATGTCTTGGTTATCGTGAGCGGCTGGCCGTCAAGGTAAAACGTTATCTCACCGCCAAGGTCTTCCTGATTATTAGGGTCGCTGCCGATGTGTATCACGATTTCATCGAAGTCATGGGTATGCTCGAAGATATGAGGATTGGGGTCGGGCATATCCAGTACCCAGCCGCCTTCTATATACATATTGATTCCCGGTATCAAATTGTTGCTCATCAGCGTCATCGACCCGGGATCTCCACGCCCCTTAATGGGAGTGCTGGGTGTCACCTCGTAGGCCGGTTTCTCTACGAAATATTTCTTGGCATCTATTTTCGGCATGTTCCATCGTCCTCCTGTTATAGCATATTCGTTGTATTAGCATACTCCTTAAAGGTTATTTCTTTCAAGGCGGGTTTCCGCCTTTGCAGCAGGTACAATCGTGCTTGATATGAAGGATCAATTGACGTAATTTAAGATATTCCCGAAAAAATAAATAATATACACTGCAATTGTTCTGTTATTTTTGTTTATTCTGATATATAATACGTTTGAAAATAAATCACTGATATCATGAAAAATATCAAACCGAGCAACCCAAGACAGGTGAAGTGCGGTGGTATTGGTATCAGCAGGAGGACTTTTCTCAAAATAACCGGACTTGCCGGCCTGGCAGCAGCTGTCAGCCGAATCTTCAAACTTCCTGCACTCGGTTCTGTTTTTACTCCCTCGCAACGATACCAGGGGGAGGGTGTTGTCAGTGAGAAGTGGATTCCCACCTCCTGTCTCAACTGCGCCACCCGCTGCGCTACCAGGGTAAGGGTTGTCAACGGCCGGGCGGTAAAAGTGGCGGGAAATCCCCTTTCGCAGGTATCAGAAGGCACCAACTGCGCCCGCGCCAACATCGGTCTCCAGGTGCTGTATGACCCCGACCGCATTGCCACTCCCCTCAAGAGAACGAACCCGGAAAAGGGCAGGGGAGTAGACCCCGGGTGGGTGCCGGTGCCGTGGGACCAGGCCATGCACGAGGTCGCCAGTCGCCTGAAAACACTGAGAAATAATAATAAGCCCCACCAGTTGCTGCTTCTTTCCGGATTAAACAGTGTCAGCGACGAAGATATCATCAATCGTTTTGCCGCCGCTTACGGCACGCCCAATGTTGTGGCGGAAGATACCCTGAACAGCGAGGCGGAAAAAGCCGGCGAGTGGATGGCGGACGGGCACTACACCCAGAGTGCCTACGACCTGCCGCGCACCAACTACATCCTCTCGTTCGGGGCGAGCATACTGGAATCATGCAAACCGCTGGCCCGCAACCTGAGGATGTGGGGGATGATTAGGCGGGAGAGGCCTGTCCGGGTGAAAGTAGTCGTCATCGACCCGCGTTATTCGGTTACCGCTCTCCAGGCCGACCAGTGGCTGCCGATTAATCCCGGCACCGACGGTGCCCTGGCGATGTCTATAGCCAATGTCATCATCAGTGAAGGACTCTACGATGCCGACTTCGTAAAAAGACGAACGACGGGATTCGAGGAATATAAAGGCCTCGTTACCACGCAATACAGTCCGGAATCGGTGGCTGCGATAACCGGCATACCCGCCGATAATATTCCACAAGTAGCCAGGGAGTTTGCCGGAACCAGGCCGGCAATAGCCTGGCGGGGAAGGGGCGCCACCGGCTGGCCCGGCGGCTCTTATGCCAGCTATGCCATATTCTGTCTCAACGCCCTCGTCGGCAGCATCGATGTGCCCGGCGGGGTACTTTACCAGGAGAATCCTGCCTACAAGGCTATGCCGGAAGTATCCGAGGATAATATTGCGCATGAAGGCAACAAACAGATTAGACTCGACCTTGCTGGGACGACACGTTATCCACTTGCTGAAGCCGTTACCAACCTGGTAGCCGGTTCAATACGGAACAAGAGTCCTTATCCCGTAGAAATTGCGATAGGATTCAACAGCAACCTGAATATGTCGGCTCCGGCTACCGTCCGCTGGGACGAAGCGCTCAAGCAGGTGCCATACTATGTCCACGTTTCCCCGTTCATTGATGAAATGGCCGGGTTTGCCGATATCGTATTGCCGTCCAGCACCTTCATGGAGAGCTGGGCCTACGACCACTC
>CAYYVO010000287.1:0-3005 GCA_964475175.1 uncultured Dehalococcoidaceae bacterium
AGACCAAACAATTTTATCTTGAATTTAATGAAATACTAAAATTATATAAAAATATCTTGACAAAGTCAATACTTTTCTTTATAATATGTAATTATTTAATAAAAATACTAAAATAATTATTTCATGATACCATATTAAGATTAGGATAGCAGTTGGCAAGGGAAGGAGATGAAATGGCTGAAAAAGCGATTGTTGCCGAGGACCTGACCTATAACTACGGTGACCTCGTTGCGGTTGACCATATCAACTTCGAGGTTGGCGAAGGGGAAATTCTGGGCTTTCTCGGTCCGAACGGTGCCGGCAAGACGACTACGGTAAAGATGCTGACGGGCCAGATGAAACCCAAAGGCGGGAGGGCTGTGTTACTAGGTATTGATGTCGCCAAGAACGTTGAAGAGGTTCAGGCAGAGATTGGAGTATGTTTCGAGACCACCAATCTGTATGAGCAGATGACGGCGGTCGAGAACCTGAACCTGTTTGCCCGTCTGTTTGGTATCAAGCCGTTCGACGCCGACGAATATTTGAATCGCGTCGGCCTGGAAGACCGCGGCAAAGACCGGGTAGAGACCTACTCTAAAGGGATGAAACAACGCCTCATGGTGGCCAGGTCGCTGGTGAATAAACCGCAGGTCCTCTTCCTCGACGAGCCGACCGCCGGACTGGATCCAACGTCGTCAGAGGCCATCCGCAACGTAATCCTCAAAGAAAAAGAGCGCGGGGCTACCGTATTCCTCACCACCCACGATATGCTGGAGGCAGATAAACTTTCCGACCGCGTTGCTTTTATGAACCAGGGTAAGATTGTCGCCCTGGATACGCCGCTCAATCTTAAGCGCCAGCACGGCAAACGCGCCCTAAAGGTAAAGGTATCCGATAAGGGCGGAGAACTGCAGGACCATGAGATAGCCCTGGACATGCCGGAAACGCCGGGTAACATTCAGAAACTATTTTCCAATGAGCAGGTGATCACCGTCCACAGCGAAGAGGCAAGCCTGGAAGATATCTTTATCAAGATGACAGGGCGGGGGCTGACGGGATGAACTGGCGAATAATCGGTATCCTCATTTCCAAAGACCTCTCTCTTTTCTTCAGGAAAAAGGGGATTGCGGTGTTAACCGTCCTGGGCATCGTCTTCTTTCTGGTTATTTACTTCGTCCTGCCGAACACTGTCGATGAAAATCTCGAAATAGGTATTTACTCACCGGACGCTCTCCCGGCATTTGTGCAGATTGAAGAAGAGGGGCTGGAAATAGCCCTTGTGGAATCCGATGAAGCACTGAAAGAGGGAGTGGTGGAGGGTGATTATATATTAGGTATCTCACTACCCGCAGGCATTCTGGAGAAACTCATATCAGGGCAAAAGCCGACTGTAAATTTGTATTTTACTCCCGATGCACCACCGGAGATAAGGGACGCTATGGAGGTTTTTGTACGGGAGCTGGCCTTTATGCAAACGGGGCATAGTCTGGCCGTTGACATTTCCGAGGAGGTGCTGGGACAGGATATGATAGGCACGCCGGTACCGCCGCGCGACCGCTTGCGACCTCTCCTGGCAGTCTTTATCATAATTATGGAAATCCTCGGGCTGGCCAACCTCATTAGCGAGGAAGTGGAGCGACGCACTGCCCAGGCGTTATTGATTACCCCCACAACAATCATCGATTTCTTTGTCGCCAAGGGTATTGCCGGTGTCGGGCTGGCCTTTATTCAGGCGGTGATTTTCATGGTCATTGTCGGTGGAATGAACATACAGCCGCTGATAATCCTGGTAACGCTGCTGTTGGGCTCGGCGATGGTCACCGGGGCAAGCTTCCTCATCTCGGCCCGGGCTAAGGAGTTCATGTCCGTGCTGGCCTGGAGCGTGCCGGTTCTGATAATTCTCCTCGTGCCTTCATTCAGCGTCATGTTCCCGGGCGCTATTACCGGCTGGGTCAAGGTCATTCCTTCATACTATCTGGTAGATACGGTACACCGGGTAGCGAACTTCGGGTCCGGCTGGGGAGACATATGGCTTAATCTCGTGATACTGTTCGGTTTCATCGTGGTTTTAAACTGGCTAGGTATCATCGTTCTTAGGAGGAAATTCAGATGAGTATGAGACGCGTGGGCGTGCTCCTGAGCAAGGAATTCCTGTATGGCGCCAGGAATTATATATTCGTATTCGCAATCATTGCTCCCATTCTTATTTCACTGGTCATTTCGTTGATTTTCGGCACGTGGCTGGCCGGAGCTCCCAAGCTTGGAATCGTCGACGAAGGCGATTCTCAAATCGTCGTCATGGCGCGGCAACTCGAATCTATAGAGATTGTAGAATACGAGAGCATTTCCAGGATGAAAGATGCCGTGGAAGCCGGCGTTGTCGATAGCGGTATCGTGCTGCAGGCGGGATTCGATGATGCCGTTATGCAGGAGCAGAAGTCGGAGCTTACAGTCTATATATGGGGCGAAAGCCTGGCCAAGGACCGCACCATCATCGGCGTGGCGATTGCCGACCTGATTAGAGATTTGGCGGGGCAGGAGTCCCCGGTAGTAATAGTAACCGCCACCCTGGGTGAGGAGGCCAGTATCCCTTGGGACGACCGCCTGCTGCCGATGATTGTGATTATCACCGTTTTCATCGGCGGACTGTTATTACCAGCGACCTCCCTGGTAAATGAGAAAGAGAAAAAGACGCTCCAGGCGGTGGCGATAACGCCCACTTCCATCTACGATATCTTTATATCCAAGGGACTGCTCGGTATCATACTCAGTCTTTTCATGGGTATCCTGATACTGGTGATGAACCAAGCTTTCGGCGCCGAACCCTGGTTACTGGTTCTGGTGCTGGCACTCGGCGCTATATTCGCGGCGGAACTCGGGATGCTGGTAGCGTCTTTTGTTAAGGACTTCACCACGCTGTTCACTATCTGGAAGACTGCCGGGATTATTCTTTTCGCCCCCGTGTTTATCTACATCTTTCCGGATATTCCGCAATGGATAGGGAGGATATTCCCCACATATTATAT
>CAYYVO010000288.1:0-2987 GCA_964475175.1 uncultured Dehalococcoidaceae bacterium
GAAAAACGGATGAATCCCCCTCACCTTAATCCTCTCCCGCGTTGGGGAGAGGAAAAATATAGGCTTCGTACGCAAACAGATATTAATTGTATATAGTCTGCGAGGTGTAAAATGAGAGAACATTTAAGCGCCTATAAAAACAAGACCGTCCTCATTACGGGCGGGGCGGGGTGCGTGGGCAGCAACCTGACCAAAGCCTTGATAAAGGCGGAGGCCGCAAAAATTCTCGTCCTGGACGACCTCTCCGCCGCGGCCAGATGGAATATTCCGGTAGCGCCGAACGTGACCTTCATCCACGGCAGCATCCTCGATGAAGAAATCCTGAAAAGGGCGTTCGCCCTCCGGCCGGACTATGTTTTTCATCTGGCGGCGCACTTCGCCAACCAGAACTCGGTGGACAATCCCGAGACCGACCAGATGGTCAACGGCCTGGGCACATTGAAGGTGCTGGAATACGCCAACCTGGCCCGGGTGGAACGGTTCGTTTTTGCTTCCTCCGGCTGCTCGGTCTACGGCAGTAAGGCGCCCCTTCCCCTTAAGGAAGATTTCGTCTCGCTGCACCTGGATACGCCTTACCAGATAACCAAGCTGCTGGGAGAGCTTTACTGTAACTTCTTCCACAATAACTACAATCTGCCAGTGGCCATCGCCCGCTACTTTAATGTCTACGGGCCGGGCGAGGTTCCCGGAGCCTACCGCAACGTTATACCCAACTTTATGTGGTGGGCCCTTCACAAGAAGCCCCTCCCCATCACCGGCACCGGCGAAGAGACTCGGGACTTTACCTTCGTCGAGGACATAGTAGCCGGCACGCTGCTGCTAGGCATCGTCCCCGAGGCGAACGGCCAGGCCATCAACCTCGCCTCTGAAACGGAAACGCAGGTCAAAGACATCGCCGCCATGGTCAACGAGATTACCGGGAACGATAAAGGCATCGAGTTCATTCCGCGGCGTGACTGGGACAAGATAACCAAACGCAGGGCATCCATCGAAAAGGCCCGGCAGGTGCTGGGCTACGAGCCGCAGATGAAAATGAAGTACGGAATTAAAAGGGTCTACGACTGGATAATGGAAAATAAGAGTCTGATTGAAGAAAGTGCCCGATTCTAAGACCGGCGGGGGACTGTTGCCGACCATGCGTGGAAAAAAGGCTGTTTTCGTCAGGTCTAACCCGCTGGACAGGGACATCAGGGTCCCCAAGGAAATAGCGGCGGTAAACCGGGCGGGCTATAAAACCAGGCATATCTACTGGGACCGGGAACGCCGCCCGGAAAGACAGGTCGAGATAGATAACCACGAGGCAATTCCCCTCAAACTGAAAGCCCCCTGGGGACTTCAAATCCTGCTGCTGCTGCCCGTCTGGTGGGGGTTCGTTTTTATCAAGCTGGTGACGATGCGCTTCGATATCGTTCATGCCATCAACATCGACAGCATTATCCCCTGCCTCGTGGCGGGTAAGCTCAAGGGAAAGCCCGTGGTCTATGAAATCCTCGATTTTTACGTTTGGCTGCTCCCCCGCTGGCTGAGCGGCATCGGGCTGGCCGTAGATAAACTCTTCATGCGCCTGGCCACCTGCGTCGTCGTCGTCGACGAAGAGCAGGCCGGAGGCATCGGCGGCATCCCCAACAAACATATCATAACCGTTTATGATTCCCCTCCAGACGACCTCGCCGGAAAAGTTAAAATCCCCGGTGAAAAAGACGATAAGAAAGGTTTCACCCTGTTTTACGCCGGCCAGCTTTACCGTGACCGCCGGCTGAACCTGGATAAGGTTATCACGGCTGTCAGCGAAATCGACGGCGTGAAGCTGATTGTCGCCGGATACGGTGACATGGAGGAGGAGTTCCGGGAAATGTCCGCGCGTATGGCGGAAAAGCTGGAGTACATCGGCAAGATAAGCTACGAGGAAGTAATCCGGCGGGGCCTTGAAGCCGACCTCTTTTTCGTCCTCCGCGACCCCATCCTGCCGTATTATCGGTATATTTGTGGGAGCACTCTGTTCAATGCTATGATATGTGGTAAACCAATCCTGGTAAACCAAGGCACCTCGACGACCAAAAAAGTTATTCAGGAGAAATGCGGGCTGGCCGTTGACTCCGGTGATGCCGGGGCGATAAAACAGGCGATAATCAGGCTGCATGATAATCAAAAGCTGTACCTCGAACTCTGCGCCAACGCCAGGAAAGCCTACGACGAGCGCTACGGCTGGGAAATCATGGGACAGCGTCTGGCCGGTCTCTATGACGAACTGACGCAGGAGGTTAATCGTGCCGGATAAGCTCAAAGTTGGCATTGTTGGTTGCGGCGGCGTGACTCAACAGGAACACATCCCGAGCTTCTCGAAGCTGAGCGATGTCATTGTACAGTCGGTCTGCGATATGAACCAGGACCTCGCCCGCCAGACCGCCGCCAAACACGTTATTCCGGGCGCTTATGCCGGGCTTACGGAAATGCTCGCCGGGGAGAAGCTGGACATCGTCGATATCTGCGTGCCTCCCCAGATACATGCCCCCATAGCGCTGGAGGCGCTCAACGCCGGCTGCCATATACTCATGGAAAAGCCGATGGCGCTCAAGGTTTCCGACTGCGATGCCATGCTCGATGCAGCCAAGAAAAACAACCGTAAAATCTGCGTTATTCACAACCAGCTTTATAATCCCCCCTTCCCCCGGGCGCGCCAGATGGTGGCCGACGGGGCAATCGGTGAATTTACCGGTATGAGAATACTGCTTTCCGACCACCGGGACGAGATGATAATGAAGAAAGACTACTGGATTCACAAGCTGCCCGGCGGTGTTATCGGGGAGTCCGGGCCTCATATCGTTTACCTTTCCCTGGCCTTTCTCAACAGCGTCAAGGACGTCGATATTACCGCCAAGAGCTTCCTGGAGCATCCCTGGGCGCCGTTCGACGAGTTCCGCCTAGAGTTAGAAGGTGAAAAGGCCGTGAGTTCGGTAGTCATGTCCTACTCCAGCACCCGCCACGAC
>CAYYVO010000289.1:0-2980 GCA_964475175.1 uncultured Dehalococcoidaceae bacterium
TGATATCATGGGGACTGCCGGCATGACGGCTGTTAGCCAGCATGTCCATTTCGAGCCGGTATACCTGGCCGGGCGTACCATCAACGGTCTGAATAGCATCGATTATAATAGCCTTATCATAGCCGGATAGTATATCAAGGAAATCGAGCCCGGCTATGCTGGCTTCCATCACATCTGCTTCCGATTTTCCGAGTCTCTTTTTTAAAGCCGTCGCTACGAGGCATCCCGCACCGTCATCGGTTAAAATGGTGTTGCCAAGCCCCAGAACGAGGGTCCTTCCGCTACCGATTTTCATATATAGCTTAATCCAAACATCGGCTTAATGTTTGTGTAATTTCGCCCCGGCTATTGTAGATAACAACCTCGAACGGCATCTGCCCGGGCAGGGTGTGGGTAGCGCAGGCCATGCACGGGTCATAGGCCCGGAAGGCCATTTCGACCATGTTTAGCAGTCCTTCCGATGCCACCTGGCCCTTATTAATCAAACCCTGGGCTGCTCTCTTAATCGATATATTCATGGCCGGGTTATTCATTACCGTAGCTACAATCAGGTTTACCTTCTCGATAATGCCTTTATTATCCGTTTTATAATGATGGATCAGGACACCGCGTGGAGCTTCGATAACACCCACACCTTCGTCCGGGGTGGCGGTGGGTATGGTCCTGATTTCGGGGCTGGTGATTTCACTATCCCGGCAGAGCTCCAGGAGGCGTTCGGCGGCGTATAATATCTCGATTAGCCTGGCCCAGTGGAACGTCAATGTCGCATGCACCGGCTTGCCCCCCAATGTCTCGAACATTCTCTCATACTCTGCTTGAGCCAGAGGGGTTGCCATACCGTCAGCCACGTTTAGCCGTGCGAGTGAGTTTACCCGGAAAACTCCGCTGTCCTTGCCGTCAACCATCCCCTTCCAGCCGACCTCTTTTAAATAGGGAAACTTCAGATAGGTCCAGGGCTCGGTGTGTTCAGCTATATAACTCAGGTAATCAGCCGGCTTAAATTTGGCGACCTCTTTTCCTGCCGGGTCGACCACGCGGATATCGCCTTCGTAGAAATTTACCTTGTTGTTGCCATCAACCATGCCCATGTAATAGCTATCCATAGTATAGATATCACCGGTTATCAGTTCTAAGTATTCCTTGTTAGATAGTACGAGGTCGTCGAATAGTTTAAGGCCGAATTTGCCAAATTCCACCTGTGATTTGGCCTTCTCCTCGAAGTCTTTTCGCTCCTCCTCGGTGATTGGCTTGCTCATCCCTCCGGGCAAACCGCAGACAGGATGAGTCGCCTTACCCCCGATAACCGCCTGGATTTGCTGGGCATAAGCGCGGTGTTTTATAACTTCACTACCGACGTCAAGACCGACCTTAGCTACCAACCCCAGAATGTTCCTCTCGGCAGGGTCGCTCATAGGCCCCAGAACAAAGTCGGGGGCAGCCAGGGCATAGAAGTGCGCAATATGGGAGTGAATCATGTGGGCGCAATAAAAGAGTTCTCTTAGCTTCTTAGCAGCCGGCGGTGGGTCTACGTGGTAGACGGCATCAGCGGCCTTGGTCGATGCCATGTGATGAGCACCGGGGCAAACCCCGCAGATGCGCGGGGTTATCCGGGGCATTTCCTCAACCGGCCTGCCCTCGCAGAACTTCTCAAAGCCGCGGAGTTCCGGTATTTGAAGATAGGCATTCTCTACTTCACCATCATCATTAAGGAATATCTCTATCTTGCCGTGTCCTTCAAGCCTGGTGATAGGGTCGATAGAAATTTTAGCCATCTTATTCACTCCTTTGACTATTGTGGAGGCGTTTTCTCCTCAGCATTGAATCGGCCAGTGTGAACCTGTAGAAGGTGCCTGCCGGGTCAACCATTTCGTCTACCATTCTCTTTATATCCTCTTCACCATCGCCCTGGTAAATAGAGGCGATGGCGCTGACCAGCTTGGCGCCCTGGTCGGCGACGCCCGGTGGCGGGCCGAAACAGCCGCGGCAGGGCATATTAGCTTCGATACAGCGCAAGCCGCAACCACCTCGTGTTGCCGGACCACAGCAGATTATACCCTGCTCGAGCAGGCATTTCTCAGGGTCGGGGATAATTTCGTGGGGGCGGTAAAATTTAGTAATCTTCTTTTCCTCTTTTTTACGTTTACACTCATCGCAGAGGGTCTTATCCGAGGCGATTACAGAACCAACTGGAGGTAACTCCCCCTTGGCATAGAGGTCTACCAGCTTTAGGATAAGGTCTACCGGCGGCGGGCAGCCGGGGACAAAGTATTCCACGGGGACCACTTGTTCCAGGGTCTGCACCGTGTCGAATAATTCGGGCAACTCCAACTCGCCCTCGGGCACTTCAGTCCTGGTGAGTGGGACCGTGCTGTTCTCATTGCTGTTTGATGGTGCCTCGTGATAAACAGTCTGAAATATTCCCTCGCGGTTGGTGAAGTTGGCTAGTGCTGGTATGCCGCCGAAGCAGGCACAGGCACCGAAAGCTACCATGACCTTGGACTTATCGCGGAGAAGTCTGGCGATTTCTTCCTGTTCGGTGCTCCGGATAGCTCCGTTGAAAAGGCACAGGTCGATGCTCTTGTCTTCCATAGCCCTGACATGGTGGTATTTAAAATCCATGGCAATAGGCCAGAAAACGATATCTACCAAGTTAGCGATATCCAGTATTTTTTCATTGGTATCGAGAACGGCTACATCGCAGCCGCCGCAGGAGGCGGCCCAGTAAAGGGCTAGTTTTGGTTTAGCCATTCCCATCACCTCCGTTGCCGCTGAAAGGCCCGAGCTGTCTTATCTGTTCTGTCATCTCATTAACGACATTAGCAAAGCGGTCGCCCTCTGAAGCCGAGATCCAGTCCAAGCGCACTCTCTCGTCTTCAATACCAAATTGTGTGAGCATCTTCTTCAATAGCGGTATCCGCCGGGCTGTTTTCATATTACCATCCTGGTAATGACATTCACCGGGATGTCAGCCGCAGACGAG
>CAYYVO010000290.1:0-2936 GCA_964475175.1 uncultured Dehalococcoidaceae bacterium
CCGCTGTAAAGTCCTATGATGTTGACGTCTGGTCTCCCGGCTGTGAGGAGTGGCTGGAGGTCAGCTCCTGCTCCAACTGCGGCGATTTCCAGGCCCGGCGCGCCAATGTACGCTATCGTCCCGCCTCCGATGCCCGACCCCGGTTCGTTCATACCCTCAACGGCTCCGGGCTGGCCCTGCCGCGGGTAATGATAGCGGTAATGGAAAACTACCAGCAGGCTGACGGTACTATTACCGTACCGGAGGCGCTTCAGCCGTACGTGGGGGCTAAGGTTATCAAGTAAGGTCTTTATCATCTGCTGAAAGTAATGCCTTATAACTACTACCCCACTCCTATCCTAGTTATCTTTTCCCACCCTGCAGCCCTATTAACATAGGCGGCTTAGCCCTCTGATGTTCCCCGCCACCCCAGCAGGGATTCGGGTTTTTATTCCTTTTTTCTATTCCCACCCTGCCGCCCTTAGGGCAGCCTTTACTAAGCAGTTATTCTTTAACCCACCAACCTGCGAGGTGTCCAAGAGGGGCAAAGCCCCTCTTTTTAATTACTTCCCCCTCTCCTTCATGCTGCCTCCGAAGGAGAGGGGGACACAGGGGGTGAGGTTTAAATAATACCTGACCAAATAGATACAAACATAAAAATCCCCCGCGTACTTGACATAGCATAACTTATAGTGTATTATGCCTAGAAATTCTAGGCACTCTTAGATATTCACATGCATTTAAATACGAGGAAGGAGGAATTATTAAATGCGTGCAATAGCTATAATCGTTATCATACTGGGTGTGGCCAGCCTTGGAATGGGTGTCCTGTTCATCATACAGTCGGGCTCGGCAGAACAGGAAGTCGCCGACACCATCGCGCCTCTTCCGCTAGATCAACTGGATGCCAAATACGATGAAGTAAAAGCCCAATATGACCAGGTGACAGCGTCGGGTGCCCCGCCAAGTGTCGATACCAATTGCCTGGCCGCCAATAAAATAGGGCTGGGACTGGCAAGGTCAAATGTCGGTACCGCCAGTTTCGTCATGACCAGCGGGGTTGTCCAGATAATCGTTGGCCTGGGTCTGGTACTGGCCGGAATCGCCCTGCTCATTAAAAAGGAATAATTACCGCCGATAACGGCTTATTACAGTACCCTCATCAAATTTGAAATCGATGCCTTGCAGATGGGTTGAGAGTTTTACACTTTTTAATCCATCTGTAAGGTAAGTATGTTGATATCTCTAACAAGATCAAAACGGCCTGTATAAACACCAATCGCTGTTTCAAATCTTATAGCATGCCTGTAGCTTTTTAGCTTCATAATTTGTATAATATGTCATAGCTGCATGTTCCGGAGCGGCGGTCCCCGGGAGAGAACAATGGAAACCAAACAATGTGAAGTCGTTATCAAACTCATCAATAACCTTAGCCCGTGCCATTCCGGCCACAAGATTGGCGACGAGTGGGTCTTTAACTATATGACGCCGGGAGGCATGTGCGGCCTGGCCTTCAATGCCATATATCCCGTAGCCCTGGCCCTTCAGTTCGGGGCCACCTTTCCCTGGCAGGAAGACCCGGATGTCATTACCGTTTCCTGCCCTGATGCCGAGGTCAACAATGTCTTCGAGCTGAGGCGAAGACCTGTAAAATAGTCTATACCCTGTAAACCGGAGGTTTTAACAATGTCGATTAAAAAGTTAGCGATTTTCCTTTCCCTGGTAACTATTCTGGCGACACTTTCAGCCACAACTGGATGTAACGTCGTCACCGGAACCGGTGAAACCGTTACTCTGGACATGGATTATGAGAATTTTACCAGTATCGAAGCCGGTTACGCGTTCGATATTGAAGTCACCAGGTCGGATTCCTATATGGTGCAAATCACCGTTGATAAGATATTGGAAGACCATCTTAACGTCAGCCAGCAGGGGGATACCGTATATATCAACCTGAAGCAGGGCTATATTTATACAAACACCACTCAACAGGCTAAAATCACCCTGCCCGACCTAAGACGTATGGAGCTATCCGGCGCATCGAAGGCTGTTGTCAGTGGATTCTCGACAACGGAATCGGTTAATTACGGGCTTTCCGGGGCCAGTAGACTAGACCTGAGCCATATGACAGCCGGCAATGCCGGTTTCGAACTCTCGGGCGCCAGTAGAGTCAGCGGAAGTTTTGATATTAAAGATGGTAAGTTCGACCTCTCCGGAGCAAGTTCACTGGAGCTAGAAGGTTCGGCGGAGGACATCACTATCGCGGCATCCGGGGCCAGCAAGGTGGTACTGCCGGACTTCCCGGTTGATACCGCCGATGTGGAACTCAGTGGCGCCAGCCGCGCCTCCATTAATGTCAGTAACCGGATTGATGTCGACCTGAGCGGCGCATCTAAACTCGACTACATCGGCAATCCCAGACTCGGCAGCAGCAGTGTCAGCGGCGGCTCATCGATAAACAAGAAATAGCGTAGTATCCGGTTCCTATACCGGCCTTCTCATGAGCACGGTTATCATCAGGGTATCCCGCGAGACGGTGATGTTATGGGAATTTACCTCCCAGCCTTCGGGGATTGACTCCGGCAGGTGTGTAAACACTTCTTCTATCGTCCGGGTGATACCCTCCTGGTCTTCCATATGGCTGAAATGCGGGTACCGCCCCTTTTCCTCCGGGCTGATATATTCTACCAGCACCTTGTATTCATAAGGATGCTTCTTCATAATCAACCCTCCGGAAATATCTTAATACTATCTCAGGCAGTCTGATTATCACCCAATTTATACTACTGAAAACGAAGGTTGTCAAGGTGCTAAAGAAAAGGGAAATTGAACAGACTCAATCTTGCTTTAAACAGCTGTTTTAAGGTAGAATCCGAGAGGTCAGGAGGGGTGTCCGAGCGGCCTATGGTGACGGTCTTGAAATCTGTAAGATGGAGTCTTAACCCGTCCTTTTGTAG
>CAYYVO010000291.1:0-2935 GCA_964475175.1 uncultured Dehalococcoidaceae bacterium
GGGATATCCCTGGCCTGCTCACTGATGTCAATACCGTTATGCCGATGCCTCCCGCCGTCAACGAGAAAACCCTGTCCGAACTGAGTTCCAAAGAAATCGAAAAAAGGCTGGTTGAGCTGGCGGAGTCGCTCTACGAGGAAAAGGAGAAAGAGACCGGCTCCGACGTCATGAGGGTAATGGAGAGGCTGGTAATGCTCCAGATTATCGACCGGCTGTGGGTAGAGCACCTGACAACTATGGAGCATGAACGCCTCCAGGCCGGGTGGCAGACATTAAGGCAGGTGAAGTCTGCTGATGCCTACAAGCGTTCCGGCTATGAGAACTTCGAGCTGCTGAAAGAGACAATCCGTCATGATGTGGCGTATACTATATTTCACACCAGAATCGAACAGCGCGGTGCCAAACCGGCCGCCTCCCCGATGGCTGAAGCCGCCGACCGTCCCGGTGGTAACGGTAAAAAGAAACAGGTGGCCGCCGGCAAGAAAATAGGCCGCAACGACCCCTGTCCCTGCGGCAGCGGCAAAAAATACAAGCACTGTTGCGGAAGGTAATACACTAATGACCGATGAAGAACTGGCCAGGCTGATGCAGGAAATTTCCGATGAAATAGAGCAACTGCCGGAAAGCAGCGATAAACCTTTAAGTCGGAAAGAAAGTAAGCATAAACTCGTGCTCCGGGCCAGGAGACAGGCGCTGGAAAAAGTAAAAGAGGCGAAGGAAAAGGGAAGCTTGAATAGCGAAACAAAGGCCGCCCTCGATTATGCCATTCTGACGGAGTACGGAGAGAAAAACATCCTTTTGTATAATTTCATGAAATCGCGGTTGAACTGGTGGCGGGGGGTATGAGAGAGGCTGGAAAAGGTTATTACTATGACCAACATGGAAATCGCCGCTGTATTTATCGATATCGCTGAAATGTTAAGGCTCAAGAAGGACAATATCTTCAAGATACGGGCCTATGAAAAAGTAGCCCGCGCCATCCGGGAGCTAACCGTACCGGTGGAACAGCTGGTTGCCGAAAATAGAATAAATGAAATTCCCGGAGCGGGAGAAGCCATTACTAAAAAGCTCACCGAGCTGGTGAACACCGGCAAGCTGGAATATTACGAAAAACTCAAAGCGGAGTTCCCGGAAAGAGTACATTCGGTGCAGGGTTGAGGTGCGGTATGACGGAGGAAAATAATCGGCTCGTTGCCTCTGAATACGCTTCGGCAGAAGACGCCGAAGCAGTGGAGAACCTGAAACAGGCTATCGCCGGTGGCCGCCACTGGTATCTCGCGCTGCTCGATGCAATGGGAATATGGAGCAGCGCCGAGGAAGTCTGCAACGACCGTACCTATGTGTACCTTATCGACGGCGAGGCCTTCGACTGGCTGCTCCTGGCGGAGCGTCTCTGTGAGAAGGTTGACGGTCTCTTGCCCGAAGCTGAAAAGGATGCCCTTCTCTTTAACGGCGTCTCCCCGCTGGAGTTGAGCGCCAGCGAGGTCAGGGAGCTTATCGGCGATAAGAAGTATGGCCAGTATCTCAATTATTTTTACGGCATTACCGTGGAAGAAGCCCTGCTGCTGGCGGTGCAGGGGGAAATAGAAAAAGAGAGGCGGGTACGGGCCTTCCGCATTAGCCGTGATTCTACAGATGAGGCCTACCAGAGAATATATAATTCCGGCAGGGATGATTTATTAAAGCTATTCAGGCAGGAGAAGGACTATACCCAGCTTAAATCTATTACTATCTCGGAATTGAAAGGGTTTACCTACTGGCTTTTCAAGTACCGGCTGAGACGATGTGAAAAAGCCAAAATAGCCAGTGATACTAAAAAGGCGCTGAGATACCTGAACCGTCAATGGCACCAGAAGGGTATCTTCAAGGTTCTGGCGCCCGGCCCGGTACTGGAAGATTAGAGTCGGTAGCCGGATACAGGCCTATTCGTTAATGGTACCTTCCGGCGCCCGCACCATGAGTACCGGAACACTGGCCCCGTGTAATATTTTGTCCGTAATACTGCCGAAGGCCAAGCGGCGCCACCCGGATCTACCGTGAGTGGACATAGCTAATAAATCAACTTTGAGTTCATCGGCGGCTTTTAATATCTCTTCGGCAGCGTTGCCGGTGGTGACTATTGTATTGATAACGATCCCCTGTTTTTTCAGGGGTTCACTCGTCTTTTCAAGGTAGTTCAATACCCTCTCCCTGATGAGTTTGAGTTCCTCCTCCGTATAAGAAACGGGAGCACTCGCCTCACCTACTACCACCCAGTGTCGCAGGAGAGTTATGACCCCCAGCAGGGTGATTTCCACTTTTACCTTAGGTGAGCATTTTTCAATAAGCTGCTCAATGACCGGTATGGCTGATTCACCTACTTTTGAGCCATCCAGCGGAACAAGTACTCTCTCGAACATTACCGCACCTCCTATAGTCTGGAACTTTGTTGCTTTAATTTTTCCAGCTTATCATTCAGAGTATATAGCTTCTGCTTTTCCTTTTCAACGACGGTTTCCGGCGCTTTGGTGAGAAACGCTTTGTCGTTTAGTCTGGTTTCGAGTCGGGCAACCTCGTTCTGTGTCTGCTCAATTTCCTTTTGAATCCTTTTTTTCTCCGCCTCGAGGTCGAACATGCTGGCCATGGGGATGGCAACCGTTGCCCTTGACAACGGCAGCACCAGGGTATTGTCCCCGGCCTCTTTGCCAGGCTCCCCATCCTTGAAAGCTATCGGACTGGTCTTTGCCAGGTTTTTAATGGCATCGGCATAGCCAGCGATACTCGCCTGTGCGGAGTCGCCCGTGTAAACAGATGCCTCAATCCAGCGGCCGCTTTCCACTTTATACTGGGCGCGGACGTTGCGGATAGCGCGTATGATTTCGATAACGGCTTCGATTTCTCCCTCGACTGCCGGGTCAATCATGGATTCATCGGCCTCGGGGTACCTGGCAATCAT
>CAYYVO010000292.1:0-2924 GCA_964475175.1 uncultured Dehalococcoidaceae bacterium
AAGGCAAGCTAGATGAACTGCTATCGCTAAAGGATAGCACCGGCTATAATGTAGCCGATGCCCATTAGCAGTTGCGTTAACAGCACCACCATAACATTGGCGGCCATGCCGGGCATAAGTTTGGAAGGGTCGTCATAGTGGCGGGCGCCGTTGATAGCTCTGATGGTAAGCGGCAGCGTCAGCAGGGGAAGCAATGTCCAGACGGGCCTAACACCAGCTGCTACCCAGCCTATAATCCACAGGTAAACGGCGATAGCCACCGCTGAGTAAAAAAAAGCGGTGCGGTTTTTGCCCATGGTGATAGGCAGGGTTTTTCGGCTTGCTCGTGTATCAGCCTCAGCATCGGGGAACTCATTAAGCAGGAGCAGGTTATGCACCAGAAAAGCGGAGGGGATGCAGGCAACCAGGATGGTGTATGTGTAGACACCCGACTGTGCGAAATACATACCCAGTATCGGCAGAGCGCCGAGTCCTGCCCCCGCCACCCACTCCGGCCAGGGGCGCTTGAGGATGAGGGGACTATAAAACAATATAAACAGGGCGGCTATCAGCAACAACGGTAGAAGCTGCCATCCTTTTATCACGGTGAAATAAATGCCGATGGGTACCGCCAGCAGCAGCGAGATAAGTCCCAGCCAGAATACCTGCCTTGGGCTCATCAGACCGGACGGCAGAATACCGCTTCCACCGCTGAAAGGCGTCCTTTTAGTGGCCAGGTCTATGCCGCTTTTAAAGTCGAAATAGTCATTCAGCGTGTTGACGCTGATATGGGCCAGGACCAGACCGAAACCGGCGAGAAATGCATGGCCCAGATGAAAATAGCCGTCATACCAGGCAGCGGTCGAGCCGAGAAAAGCTAATACAACGGACAATGTCAGGAACTGCGGGCGGGTCTCCAGAAACCAGATTTTAATACCTTTCAAATAACTCCTTGTCAAGTTCAGAGGGTACTCACAGGTCTCTCGATTTCAGCTTAGCATGATAGTATATCGACAGGCAAACTTCGAACGGCATAATGCAGTATTATAAGAGCCGAAATACAAAGAGCGCCGGCCTGCGGCGCTCTTTACAAACCCACTAACAATCTTGATTACACCCCGATTATCGGCTTGGCTCCGGGGGCTGTGGGGCCGTCGTAAGTATACTCTTTACCGTTCATAGTCTTGGTAAACCTCGGCGCCAGGAGGATAGCATGGAACAGGATAGGTTCGTCAATCTTCCTGAAGTTCAGGGGACAGTGTACCATCCCTTTGGGGATGAAAATAATCGTGGCCTTATCGATGAGGTGGGGTTCCTGCTCCTCACCTATGCAGAAATCTACTTCCGCCTTAAAAGAAGAAAATAAGTCAGGCAGTTTGCCTCCCAGGAATATCAGGTATTCATCGCAATCATGGGTATGGGGCTCTTTTTCCAGGTATATCGGCTCAACAAAGAGCTGCCATCCCATGTTCAGATTGGCACCGGGTATCTGGCGGGCGCCTCTGAAATACGCCTGAGGCCCGGCAACAGCCGGCAGGTTTGACGGCTCTTTGAAATCCGTTAAAAAGTACCTCTCATATTTAGAATCGGCCATTATTATTGTGCCTCCATATCAAATTATAAATGATTTAACACAGAATCTTTTTACGATGTCAAATTAATGCGAGAGCGGGATGAATCTCCTTTAACGAATTAAGAATCGGCCCCGCCCGTAATGGTATAATTTAAGGGTAGGGGACTCGTGTTTACGAATTTGACATAACTAATGAACAACAAACTTATTATCCTTATGGACCTGACATACGCTCAGCTTGAAGACCTCGTAAAATCGATGGGTGAACCCGCGTACCGGGCGAAGCAGCTAAACAAATGGATATATCATAACCTGGCTTCCTCTATTAATGAGATGACCGATTTGCCCCTGGCTTTCCACGAAAAGCTGGAGAAAAAGACAGTGCTGCACAGCCTGGAGCCGGCGCGGGAAGTAACCGGAAGCGATGGTACCGTAAAAGTCCTGTTCACCTTAACCGATGGCGCCACGGTGGAATCGGCGCTGATGTCGTACCGGCAGGGCAGAGGCAGTCATCGCGGTACTGTCTGTGTCTCAACTCAGGTGGGATGCGCCGTCGGTTGTCCTTTCTGCGCTACCGGCCAGCAGGGCTTCGAGCGCAATCTTACCCCGGGCGAGATAGTCGACCAGGTACTGTACTTTGCCCGACGATTAAAAAAGACAAGTGATGAAATCGATACCAGAAAAAACGCAATAAACCGGCTGACCAACGTGGTTTTCATGGGCATGGGCGAGCCTCTTGCTAACTACAAGCCACTATGGCAGGCCGTAGAGACATTGAACTCCCCGGAAGGTTTCGGACTCGGCGCCCGCAATATGACTGTATCAACGGCCGGCCTGGTACCGCAGATAGAACGGTTGAGTCGGGAGAAATTACAGGTAGGTCTGGCGGTATCTCTCCATGCCAGCGATAATGCATTAAGGAACCGGCTTGTCCCTATTAACCGCAAGCACCCCCTGGAACAAATTATCCCGGCCTGCCGCGATTATTTCCAGATGACGGGCCGCCGGGTAAGCTTTGAATACATTCTATTTAAGGGTATTAACGATTCCATCGAGCAGGCACGCGCGCTGGTACAGTTGCTTAAGGGACTAAACTGCCATGTAAACCTTATCCCCGCCAATAATACCGCCGATACGTCATTTCGATCACCCTCACGACAGGCAGTCCTTGCCTTCGAGCGAGAGCTGAAACTAAACCATGTCAACGTCACCGTACGCGAGCCGCGAGGACAGGACATAGACGCCGGCTGCGGACAATTGAGAAGTCGGTATTTGAAAGCTAGACAGGACGGAAAAGAATTTTAGGTTTTAGCCGATACACTCGGCAGCCAGGTAGCTATCTCCGGGAATGCCAGTATTAATACCATTACTC
>CAYYVO010000293.1:0-2921 GCA_964475175.1 uncultured Dehalococcoidaceae bacterium
AGCAGCGGTTTCCTAAACCGCGTGCCCGGGTTCGAGTCCCGGCAGGGGTACCACAAAACCGGATTACTCCTTTTTGTAAGCTTATTACCTCAGTTGAAAATCATTAATCATACGCATGTTCATATTAATACCGATTAATTAGTTTCATATTCCCTAAATAATTCACGATTTCTTATCCCCATGGCATTGACAAAAGTCCAAAGTAGACTATAATTAATTTACCTGATATTGAGGGGTTTTAGGAGCAAATCCACAAGGTAGTTGATGATAAGGATAATGAAAAGGTACTAAAACCACAAGTTAGAATATGGTATTCAATGCCCTTTTTTCAAGGAGAATTAGACAAATATTGAGTTCCTGAATAAATGTCAGTAGGAGGATATCATCATGGACTTACGAGAGCCACTTTGTATTTGTCCGCCTTCTCCCAAGCTGGAAGAGAAAATCGTCCGCTCCAAGCAACGTATTCTTGCCAGAGAAAGCCTCCCCAGCAGAGGTACAGATGATCTGCTTGATAACCGTACTTTCACCCTCATCGCGAGCCGTCCCAAGCGAACCCGCCCCGACACTTTTATTTCACCGGTTCGGGATGCCGTATCTGTAACCGGCCAGAAAAAAGTTATCGTAATCCTGATTGACTTCCCGGATTGCCCTGCTACACGGGACCCGTCAGACATCTATAATCTGTTCTTCTCGAACGGAACCTACCCAAACGGCAGCATGAGGGATTATTACAGGGAAGTTTCCTATAACATTCTTGATATCGACGGGGAAGTAAAAGGGTGGAGCAGCGGCTGGTACCGGGCGCCTCATCCGAAAACATACTATTCGAACGGCAACTACGGCTTCGGAGATAACCCGCCCAACGCGCAGGAACTGGTTGAAGATGCGATTAACCTGGCTGACCCTGATATAAATTTCGATATCTACGATGATGACAACGACGGTATTGTCGATAACCTGGTCGTTATCGCGGCCGGTTCCGGAGCGGAGGAAACCGGAAATGTCGATGATCTGTGGTCTCATAAATGGGCTATTCCTACCAAGACGGTGGATAACGTAAAAGTCCAGAGGTATTTCATGGCGCCAGAGGACGGGCGAGTAGGGGTGATGTCCCACGAGTTCGGGCATTTACTGTGCAAGTGGCCGGACCTATACGACACAGACTACAGTTCTAAAGGAACGGGCCGGTGGGACCTGATGGCCGGCGGCAACTGGAACGGGAACGGAGATAGGCCGGCACATCCGGTCGCCTGGTGTAAGCTCAGGGCCGGCTGGGTAAATCCCATAACTATATTCAATTCAGAACAGAGCGTCACCATCCAGCCGTTCAATGCTCAAGGCCAGGTCTACAAGCTCCCCATCGGATCGTTAAACAGTAAGGAGTACCTGCTGCTGTCAAACCGTCAAAAGGCTGGATTTGATGACCAGTTGCCCGGAGAAGGGCTGATAATCGAGCATGTGGATGATAGTATATCGAGTAATACAGATGAAAACCATTACCTGGTTGACATTGAGCAAGGGGACGGCGCACGCCACCTGAATATCAATGCCAATCCGGGAGACGCCAATGACCCCTTCCCTTCCGGCGCCAATAATGAACTAACACCGAGTAGCGTGCCGAGCAGTAATCCTTACACTGGCGCCGTTTCCGATATTTACATTACCAATATACAACGCTCCGGAGCGAACATCACGGTAAATATCAAGAACGGTGCTGCCGGCTGCTGGCTCTGGAGATGGATTACCGGTTTATTTAAATAATATCTATCCGTATCATGCGATTGGCACAAAACTGTCCAATTCAAAGGAGATGTCATGATTATTTCGGGTCGTGTTATCGGCGGCGGGGATACAACTCCGGAGGGGCTCCTGGATGCTCCGAGGAAGTTCGTTTATCAAATTGAAAAAGATGACGGTACGATGGTAAACCTGACCTATACGGCCTTCCCGCCCTCTCCCGCTGGAGACCGGCAGAGTAGCAAGATAAAACTCAGCCTGCACGGTGGTAAAATTTCGGCGGGTCATTACGTAAAGGCCAGCGGCAGCTTTTCATCGGGGACAACAACGCTAACCGTAGCCAAAGAGGGAGACTTCATCGAGACTTCTCCCGAGAAATACCAATAAACGATGCGGGATATCCGGATAAACCCTCAATTGATATCAATAAATAATTAAAAAGGAATAAGCTTATGAGCAGATTTACTGAGGTCTTACTGGTATCTCCCCTCGCCGACGGCAGGACTTGGATCACTCGTAAAGAGTTTGGTTATGATGTCGGGGAAGAGGGCAGCGATGATACAATTGATGTTTCCATCGGATTCATGACCGATTTTTGCCAGTGTCCCCAGGGCTCTCTGGGTCTTTATACCGCGATGGGGCAAGTATGGCAATGCCGCCGTTATCCACGATTACTGTTACTGGATACAGACCCGTTCCCGCAAGGAGTCGGACCGGATTTTCCGGGAAGCCATGGAGGTACTGGAAGTTTCCTCCTGCAAGAGGTTTCTCATGTACTGGGCGGTACGATTGTTCGGTCATTGGGCCTGGACAGGAAATCAGAAAACGAGGGCAAAAGGTCTTAACAGGGTTGCCGAAGAAAGGCCGATTAAATCGATTGAGAGACCGGAAGCAATACGTACCAAACTGTAGTTTCTTCTGAATTTAAAACATAAATCTGAAAGCTTAAAAGCCAATCAGGATTGGACTATATTACGGTTTTTCTAATAGGCCGAACAAATAGATACAAGGCCAATAGCTTTAGTGGTTATTTCAGAGCAGCGGTTCTCTAACCGCGTGTAGCGCGTTCGAGTCGCAAAGGGGGTACTTTCTTGTTGGGGACTACAAGGGTTTAAGAAGGTCCCCGGTTCAAATCCGGGCGCCCTCTTTTTCACCTCCCCCCATCCCCCCCTATATTTGCC
>CAYYVO010000294.1:0-1944 GCA_964475175.1 uncultured Dehalococcoidaceae bacterium
GCGTTCGGCAACGGCAACTCTATCTTCACGACGAGCGGAAAAAGCGCCAGAGAGTACCAGTACAACGTTACCAGCGGCAACGTGGGCATCAATATCGGCATTGTCGCGCCGATGGCCTTCTTCCCCTTCAGCGGCATGAAGGACTCGTTCTACGGCGTGCTCCACACGCAGGGGAAGGAAGCGGTGCGCTTCTTCACGGAAAGCAAAGTTATCATCCAGAGGTGGTTTTAATAACGAGGGGTACATATAAATGATATTACATACAGCTTCCGAAGGTATAACCTTCTCCAAGAAACTGGAAAACGACTCGGCCGATTTTTATGAGAATCTCGCCCGGCTAAACGCCGGAGACACCGAGACTATCCTCGCTTTTGCCAAAGAGAACAAGAAATATATTACACAGGTTGAAAGGGCGTATTACGGAGTTATTACCGATGCCATCGAGGGCTGTTTTGCCTTTAATATAGACCCGGACGAATACACACTGGAGACTGATATAAAGGACGGTTCCGATTTTACCGACAGTCTAAAACAGGCGATTGAGATAGAAAAGACGATAATACAGTTTTACACGGACGCCGCCGAGCAATCGAAGTCCTTAATGGCGGATGTCCCCAGGGCGTTTGTTATCGTTGCCAGGAAACGGGGAGCCCGACTGGAAAAGCTGGAAGCTCTTTTAAAGAGTTAGCTGTCCTCTTCGGGCAAGCCCTCCCACCTCGGCAGGAGGTTGTGCTCGATATCGAACAGGTCCAGCACCCTGCCCACCGAATAGTCGACCAGGTCCTGGACTGTCTTTGGTTTATGATAAAAGGCGGGGACGGGCGGGAAAATGATAGCCCCCATCTCCGTGAGTTTAACCATGTTTCTCAGGTGGCCCAGATGGAGCGGGGTCTCCCTTACCAGTAGCACCAGCTTCTTTCTTTCTTTCAGGGTAATATCGCCGGCGCGGGCTATCAGATTATCGGTATAAGAGTTCGCTAAAGCCGAAACGGTTTTCATGCTGCAGGGGGCGATTACCATGCCGTCCCTCTTGAACGAGCCGCTGGAAAGCCCGGCCGCAATATCATTTATGTCATAGGAGACATCCGCCAGCGCCTTTACCTGTTCCGGCTTCCAGTCGGTCTCGTATTTTATATTGATTTCCGCGGCCTCTGAGATGATAAGGTGCGTTTCCACGTCTTTGATTTTCGATAACACTTCCAGCAGCCGGATACCGTATATCGCCCCGGATGCCCCCGTTATTCCGATTACCAGTAACATTATCTATACTCCGCTCTATCAGGAATTGTAGCACGTTTCAAGTGAAAGCCGCACCTCTGACTCACGTTTCCTATTCCGGCGTAAAAAAGCAGGGATAGCGCCCAAGCATCCGTCAAGCACTATCCCTTGAATCCGGGTTTACTTTAATCTCTAAGCCATGACCCGCTCGATACGCTGCCCGGTGGCGGGGTCGTAGGGGCGGTTGAAAGCCTCGGGGTACTGGCGTCTCATAGCATCCAGGTCGATGCTCTCTACCTCTACCAGGTAGCCGCTGGTAGCCATGCCGGCGCAGTTCCTGGAGGTAACGCTGTGGGGAGATATGGTATTGATAGCGCCGCCCCTGTCCAGCTCGCCGACGACAATGGGGTCGTACCGTGCCCCGTGGTCGACATACACCACGCCGGGCATTATCCTCTCCGTTACATACGCCCCGACGAGGACTTCACCCCTCTCGTTGAAGACCTTGACCACGTCCCCGTGAGCGATACCCCTTGCCTTGGCGTCCGCCGGATGAATCCAGACGGGCTCGTAATGGTAGCCGTCCGGCCCGATAACCTTGCAGGTCTCGATTTCATGGAACCAGCTGATATCGTCGAGGTTGGCATGTACCCTCCAGCGGCCGTGGTTGGACATTATAAGCAGCGGGTATTTCTTAGCCCGCTGCTTATAATGTCCAACCACGGC
>CAYYVO010000294.1:1954-2910 GCA_964475175.1 uncultured Dehalococcoidaceae bacterium
CTTCTCAATCCAGTGCGGTACCGGCGGTCTCTCATCATCATCGGGGAAGTGCTCAGCCAGTTCCTGGGCATAATACTCCAGCTTCCCGGAAGGCGTATTCAGGGGGTTCTTCACCGGGTCTTTTGCGAAGGGACTCAAGCCGACCTCTTTTTTCTTCCAGTCCTGGTCTACGGGCACGACATAGTAGCCTTTTTCCTTGAGGTCCTCGTAGCTTATCATCGGCGGCAGTTCCGAGTTATCGAAGCCGAACTTTATCCACTCGTCGAAAGACCGGCCGTGCGTATACTCTTTATACAAACCCAGCTTTTCAGCGACCATGCAGACTACCTCATAGTCAGTCTTGGATTCTCCCTTCGGCTCGATACACTTCTCCTCATACATGGCGGTATTGAACTGTCCGCTGAAGGTATCCGTGGCGATATCCTCTTCCTCGAACTTGGTATTGACCGGCAGGAGGATATCGGCGAAGAGGCAATCATTCTCCATCCAGGGGTGCTGTACCAGGAAGAACTCGATCTTGGGGCTCTGATAAGCCTTTACCATACTGTTGCTATCATTCCAGCAGGTCAGCAGGCAGGGGGTATCCGACCATATCATGTGTATTTCCGAGCACCCGTCCGCCGGATATTTATATTTAATGAACTGGTTTTCTCGCGGCCAGCCGGCGCTGGCCGTGCCGTACCAGGTGAGAGGAGGATTAAGGATAGCATCGTGAATGAGAGTCTTGGGTATAAACTGGTCCGGCACGTGGTGTTCCACCGCTTCGCCGTCTATAGCCATTCCGCGTTTCACCGCATCGCTGATAACACGCTGTCCCCTTCCTGCGGCGTTGACATCCGGCTGCTCGACGGCGTGAGGCATGGGCATCCATCCCTTATCAAAGAACAGGCCCCATTCAATCATCTTGATATAATGTGAGCCGGGTTTGCCCAGTCCCTGCATGCCCAGCAGGCAGA
>CAYYVO010000295.1:0-2905 GCA_964475175.1 uncultured Dehalococcoidaceae bacterium
GGTATCTATCATGCACGCCAACGGAGAGGTGGGCTCCATCGAGCCGGTACAGGAAATAGCAAAAGTAACGAAGGAGCTGAATATTCCCTTCCATACCGATGCCGTAGCCTCGGCGGGAGTAATTCCGGTGAATGTCGGAGAATTGGGTGTAGATTCTTTGAGTCTGGCCGGGAACCAGTTCTACGGTCCTAAGGGGGCCGGCGCACTCTGGGTGAAAAAAGGCGTACGTATTATGCCGTTACTCGACGGTGGTATCCAGGAGGGGGGAAGACGGGGCGGCACGGAAAATGTTCCGGCAATAATCGGTCTGGGAAAGGCGGCAGAGCTGGCAAAAACAAACCTGGAAGCAAGAATACAACAGCTGACACCGCTGCGTGACAAGTTGCTTAAAGAACTGCCCGCAAAAATCGACCACACAGTCGTTACCGGTCACCCGGAGAATCGATTGCCCGGTCATGCCAGCTTCTGTGTGGAGTTTATCGAGGGCGAGGCAATGCTCATGCTGCTCAACAGCAAGGGAATCGCTGTTTCCAGTGGTTCGGCCTGTACATCACGGGCTCTCAAGGCCTCCCACGTACTCACCGCGCTGGGACTTTCCCACGAGATAGCCCAGGGCTCGGTTTTATTTACAATCGGACTTGATAATACTGTTGAAGACATTGATTACGTTCTGGAGACAATGCCGCCAGTTGTAGACCGTCTGCGGCAGATGTCTCCTCTCTATGCCAAGTTCGTTAAAGACGGCCAAGGAGGTAAATAAGATGCCGGTATATAACGAAAAGGTAATGCAACACTTCATGAATCCCAGCAACGTGGGAGAAATACCTAATCCAGACGGCGTTGGTGAGGAAGGAAATCCGGTATGCGGTGATATGATGACCTTTTATATCAAGGTTAAAGATGACCGCCTCGAAGATGTAAAATTCCAGACTTTCGGCTGTGGCGCCGCTATCGCCGTTTCCAGCATGGTCAGTGAGATGGCAATAGGCAAAACACTGGACGAAGCGATGAAAATAACACCGGAATCGGTAGCCGACAAGCTGGAAGGGCTTCCCAAGAACAAGTTGCATTGTTCGAATCTGGGTGCCCAGGCACTGCACAAGGCAATCGAGGACTACCGGGAGAAACAGAAAAAGGGAGGCAAGTAATCATGGCTGACAATAAACCGCTGAAAGAGCCCCATACCTGTCCTTTCTGCGAAGACGCAATAGCCGAGGCAGCTTTTCCGTATTGCGAGGCGTGCTCGCTCAAGGTGTGGAAATGCCCCGGATGCGGAAAGTCTATCCCGCGTGATAGTGAACAATGCCCCGATTGCGGCGTTAATATCAAGGCAGAAGCTAATAAGGGAAGTTGAAGAATGGCTGACAAAGAGAAAATGACCATCGTTCTCTTCAGCGGCGACCTGGATAAAGCCCTGGCCGCTTTCATCCTGGCGACTACCGGTGCCAGCATGGGGATGGATGTTACCATGTTTTTTACGTTCTGGGGACTGAACGTACTTAAGAAAAACGAAGGCAGCATCAAGAGTCCCGGGCTGATGCGGAAGATGCTCAACTTTATGAACCGCGGCGGCTCTAAGCGACTGAAGCTTTCCAAGTTTCATATGTTCGGACTGGGCACCGGGATGATGAAGAAGCTGATGAAGGAGAGCAACGTGCCGTCTATCGATGAGTTTATCCAGATGGCGCGTGACATGGGTGTTAAAATGATACCCTGCACCACTTCCTGCGGGGTAATGGGAGTGGGGGAAGAGGCCTTCCGTGATGAGGTGGGGAGTCTGGCCGGGGCCGCCTTTTACCTGAACGAAGCCCGCCAGAGCAAGGTAAGTCTTTTTATTTAACCTGATATCTCAATGCCTTAAGGAGGCAGCCATGAAAGCAGACCACAGTCTGGACTGTGTTGGTTTATACTGCCCTATGCCTATCGTCAAGACCGCGGAAAAGATAAAGGAACTGAAAAAAGGCGAGGTACTGGAAGTAGTGGCTGACGATAAAGGCATCAAGCAGGACATGCCGGCCTGGTGCGAGACCACCGGCAATGAGTGCCTGGGAATTGAGGAAGCGGGCGGAGAAATCAAGGTCTTCGTCAAGAAAACCCAAACTTAACCGCCCACTCTGTTTATACCCTAGCTGCCGGAAGCTTAGCAGCTACTGAAATCCCTAAACCTGCCCCGGGATTATTTGTTTCAACAACCGGTTTCACAGATGTGTGGAGGATCGGGTTCCGGTTCCGGCTCAGGTTCCGGTTCCCAGATTAAATCGTCACATTCGATATTCACGTCCGGCGGACAATCGATTACCGGCGGAGTAGTGTCGACAATGTTGATTATCTGTACGCACTCTGCGTAGTTTCCGCAGCCATCGGTAGCCTTCCAGGTGCGTGTTATCTTACCGCCGCATTCGTAGGTTTCTTCCTCGTCAGTATAGGTTATCGTTATGTCCTGAGTACAGATATCAGAGGCGGTGGCATAACCGGTATTGGACGGGTCTGCGGACTCATCACATTCAATGGTTTTCTCCGGCGGACAGTAAATTGCCGGCGGGGTATCGTCGATTATCGTTATCTTCTGAATACACTGCGCGGAGTTGCCGCAGGCATCGGTAGCTGTCCAGGTGCGTGTAATCAATCCGCCGCAATCGTACAATACTACCGCGTCTTCATAAGTAATATTCGGGTTGGGGTCGCAGTTGTCCACGGCGGTAGCGGAACCGGTCTGGGAAATATCGCCCGTTTCAACGCATTCGATGGCGATATCAGGCGGGCAATCGATTACCGGTGGAGTTGTATCGGTGATATTAATCATCTGAACACAATCCGCGGAGTTACCGCAGATATCCGTGGCCGTCCAGGTACGGGTGATTGTACCCGTATAGCCGCCGCAGCCGGTCATATTCTCTTCGTCCAC
>CAYYVO010000296.1:0-2890 GCA_964475175.1 uncultured Dehalococcoidaceae bacterium
ACCTGGGATGAAGCACTGGAAACAGTCAGTGAGAAATTACTGGACGTCAAACAGCAATTCGGGGCAGAGTCCATCGTTGGGGCAAGGGGGACAGGCAGGCCTTACTATGTGATGTTTCACCGGTTTCTCAACTGCCTGGGTACACCTAACCGTCTCGGTTTTGCCCACCTGTGTTACGGCCCCAGATTAACCGCCTCGGCAATGACATGCGGTGAACTTCCCGTATGCGATTATTACGGCTTCGGCGGAACCAAGCCTGAATGCGTACTAGTCTGGGGATGTAACCTGACCGAGGTAGGTGCCGCGGACGGTATGTGCAGCAATCAACTTTCCCAAACGTTGAAAGACGGGGCGAAATTAATAGTAGTTGACCCCAGGAGAACTAAACTGGCTGAGAGGGCTGATTTCTGGCTGCAACTGCGCCCCGGAACCGATGCCGCCCTGGCCCTGGGTTTCCTCCATACCATAATCACGGAAGAGCTATATGACAATAATTTCGTCAGTGCGTGGACCATCGGTTTTGATGAGTTAAAGGAAAGAGTCAAGGAATACTCGCCGGAAAAAGTGGCTGAAATTACCTGGGTTCCCGCGGAGACTATCCGGGAAGCAGCACGATTATACGCTAATACCAGTCCCGCCTGCCTGCAATGGGGCGTCGGCATTGACCAGGGAGTAAATAACTTTCAGACAATCCGGTCGCTGCTTATACTGTCCGGTATCACCGGTAATATCGATGTTCCGGGAGGTGACGCTTTCTGGGTGCCTCCGTCAAATGTGGTTGTTCAGGCGCCGCGTCTCAACCCTGATATTGAATTACCGGAAAAATTACCTGCTGAATTTAAACAAAAAATGATTGGGGCTGATAAATATAAACTGAGTACGACAATACAACCCGGTGAGTTTATCAATACCGTTCTTGCCGAGAAACCGTATCCCGTCAGAGCCATGTTTATAATGGGCAGCAACCTGCTGGTCGGGCACAGCGATTGTCTGAGGATGCTTGAGGCATTGCGGAAAATCGATTTTATAGTAGCTGCTGATTTGTTCATGACACCGACGACCCAGCTTGCCGATATCGTTCTGCCGGCCGCCAGCTGGCCGGAAACCGATGATATATGCGACCTGCACATGGTCTGGTGCGTAACCGCCCGAACGAAGGTAGAGACCATAGGCGAGTGCCGGGACGATAAGGAGATTCTCTTCGACCTGGCACATCGCATGGGGATGGAAGAGGATTTTCCATGGCACACCACGGCGGATTACTGCGACTGGCTGCTCAAAGATACCGGCGTGACGTTCGAGGAGTTCAAGAAAATCGGCATACTTAAAGGAAACATGCGCTACAGGAAATATGAGCAGGATGGATTTAAGACGCCTTCCGGCAAATTTGAGATTTACTGTTCAGCCCTGAAAGACATGGGCTACGACCCCCTGCCGTATTACGTTGAACCTCCCGAAAGTCCCCTTTCGACGCCGGATATTTATAATAAATATCCGCTGATAATCACCACGGGCGCCAGGGTCCAGGCTTTTTTCCATACCGAAGGCAGGCAGATAAAGTCGTTGCGTCGCTTGAACCCCGAACCAAAAGTTGAGATTCACCCCGATACGGCCAGCCAGCTGGGCATAAACGATGGTGACTGGGTATGGATTGAAAGCCCCAGAGGCGGCAGAATCAAGCAGAGAGCCAGCCTGACGGAAGGCATCAATCCCAACGTTGTCAGCGCCCAGCACGGCTGGTGGTTCCCGGAAAAAGAGCCATGGGAATACGCATTTACAGAGTCTAACGTTAACATGCTGACACACGGAATGCCCCGCGACCCCCAAACCGGCTCGGAACCGTGGCGCTCTTTTCTCTGCAAGATTTATAAGGTAAAAAAATAGAAACGAATCACGAAAAATGAAATGGAAGAAGGGAGGAAACAATGGTCGAAGCAGGATTTCATATTGATATAGGGAATTACAAATGTATCATCTTTAACGACGGCACGCTTGTAAACGAGGGCTCGGAGAACGAGGAAGTATTCGGCTTGAGCTGCATATTAATCGACTCGGGGGACCAGAAAATACTCGTTGATACCGGCTGTGGAGGAGGTTTTCAATCTACTGCCGGCAGGCTGGTTAAAAACATAGAGGCTGAAGGAATAAGATGTGCTGATATTGATAGAATCATTTTCTCCCACGGTCATATAGACCATGTCAGCGGTACTTTCGATTCACATGGAAAGCCCGTTTTCCCCAACGCCCGGTACATAACATCTGAAAAGGAGTGGGAATGCTGGGTAACCCGACCGGAGACAAGTGAGCTTCAAACCATGTTTTTTGAATACGCCCGAAATAACCTCCTCCCCATTCGGGAACAGTTTGAACTTATACAGGATAATGTTGATATACAGCCCGGCATCAAACTTACAGCGGCTCCCGGACATACGCCGGGCATGATGATGGTTGATATATCTTCGGGTGAAAACCGGCTTCTGTGTATCGGGGATATAATACATTCACCGGTTGAGTTTACTAATCCTGAATATTTGATATCGTTCGATATAGCGCCTGACCAGGCAATAAGTACAAGGACTCGAATACTATCTGACATCGTCAAATCCGGAACGCTCGTTTTTGCCTGTCATTTTCAGTCCCCGGGCATCGGCCACATAGTGCAGAACGAAGGCGTCTTTAGCTGGGAGCCCTGACATCGTGTATCGCTCTTGAACTGAAAGCTATCTACATTACCCTGTGATACGATATCAGGAATACTTCTTATAGTTCTCCTCGTAGGTGGGGGCGTAGGGTGGCTTGAGATGGAAGTCCAGCGGAAGCTCTCTTACCTCGGCTTTGCCGTCCACCTGCTTGATGGGGAGCAGCTTGTTCCACTCGGGCGGGTCCATCT
>CAYYVO010000297.1:0-2496 GCA_964475175.1 uncultured Dehalococcoidaceae bacterium
GTACGTGCGTACTCGCCTGCCCCCTGGGGGTGCCCAGACTGGATACAGACCGTAAAAAGATGGTCAAGTGCGACCTCTGCCAGGACGAGGAGATACCCGTTTGTGTGGCCAATTGCCCCAACGAGGCATTGATATACGCAGAAGTGGAAGATGAGAGTCCCAGCCCGAAAAAACAGGATGCTATCCCAATTCAGTAGGCTCTCTCCTTACAATAAACCGAGGATTTTATCAGGAGGTTCATTATGCCGCACAATTGGGGGCCACATTACCTGGTTCCTTCGGAGGTGATGAAAGTCTATTCCGGTAGCGTTCAGCTCCGCGAGGAACTCGATGAAAACCTGCTGGGTAAAGAGCTGGAGGAGTTAGGCCTGTCCGGGTCTATCGTCAGGATAGTCAATCCATGGTATTTCCGGGAAAAAGGCACAGAAACCTGGATAAAAATCGGCGAGTCCTCGGATAAATCCATGAACTTCCCGGTCAGGTGGGACACCACCGCCCTGAAAAACGGAAAATATGAGATACTGGGGCTGATGCACGTTTTCGTCAGGCAAGACGGCGGGGAAACCGCAATTGCCCGGGAAAACGTAGTGGAGGTAACGGTAAATAACTAGCCGTTAACGGCGAACGAAAAGTGGTATTAATATGGCAGCGACCAGCGAGATAAACTATCTGATTATAGGAAACTCCGCCGGCGGTATCGGCGCGGCCGAGGCCATCCGGGAGGTAGATAAAAAAGGGACTATTGCCATCGTATCCGATGAGCCCTACCCTGCCTATTCCCGACCGCTTATATCCGATTACCTTGCCGAACCCTGTCCTGTAGATAAGATGCTGTACCGCAAGCCAGATTTCTATGAGAAAAACAATATACAGACCCTTTTCGGTGAGAAAGTAAAGAGTATAGACCCTTCCGGGCACACGGTCAAGCTGGAAAGCGGGCAGACAGTCGGCTGGCAGAAACTGTTGCTGGCTACCGGCGGCACGCCTATCCTGCCCGATATGGAGGGGAATAAATTAAAGGGCGTTTTTACCTTTAATAAGCTCGATGAAGCCAAGGCGATTGACGAGTTCCTGAACATGTACCGTACCATGGTAAAAGCCGTGGTTATCGGCGGCGGTCTTATCGGCGTCAGCGTCACCGAGGCGCTGGTAAACCGGGGTGTCGAGGTTACCATCGTCGAGATGCTGGACAGGATTCTCAACACCATCCTCGATGAAGAAACATCGGCCATGGAGGCTAAGGCACTGGCCGAGACCGGTGTTAAAATCATTACGGGACACACCGCCGAAAAAATCAACAGCCGAATCCCCGGCGAGGTAAGCGGCGTTACCCTTGACGACGGCCGCGTCCTCCAGAGTGAAATGGTCATCATCGCCATCGGCGTGAGGCCGCGCCTGGATGCCGTAGCTGAAAGCGGGATTAAGGTTAACCGCGGCATCCTAGTCGACAGGCATATGGCTACTTCAGAACCGGATATTTACGCCTGCGGTGATGCCGTCGAAGCTTACGATTTCGTTCACGGGATAAACCGGCTCACCCCCATCTGGCCCAACGCTTATGTGGGAGGAAGGGTCGCCGGTCTGAACATGGCCGGAACTATAGAAGAATATCCCGGCGGTACCTCGATGAACGCCATGAAATACTTCGGGGTGCACATCGTATCGGCCGGGCTGGTAGTACCGCCCGACGACAGCTATGAAGTATTTGTAAATGATAACGACGGCAATTATAAAAAAGTGATGGTAAAAGATAATAAAATAACCGGGCTTATCTTTGCCGGCGATATCGAGAAGTCCGGCATCGTCTATAACCTGATGAAGGACGGCGTAGACGTCAGTGAATTTAAAGAGACACTCGTTACCGATGATTTCGGTCTGGCTTCCATACCAGAGGAGGTCTGGAGGGAACGTCTGTCCGTACCAACCGAGAATATTACACCTTTACCGTCATCAATAGAAGAGCCGGAGGAGCTGGCTATTGGCGACTAGCCTCTATACCCGAAAGGAACAGTCATGAGAGACTTAAGAAAGGTAAATAATCCGCGTAATGACGATAAGGTTATCGACTCCTGCTCTATATTCGGTGTCATGAGCACGGCCGGCAACCGGTTTAACGGTGAAGGCGTCATTAAAGCTATCGCCAATATGCATGACCGCGGGAACGGACTGGGCGGCGGTTTTGCCGTTTACGGCCTTTACCCCGAGCATGCCGACCACTATGCCTTTCATATCATGTACCTGGACCAGGACGGGAAGAAGGCGACAGAGAGTTTCCTACGGAAGCATTTCAACATGGTGGAGCAGGAAGAAGTATCCACACGCCCGACGGTGGCTATCAAGAATCCGCCGATTGTCTGGCGTTACTTTCTGGATGTAGGCCAGAACCTGCCGGAAAATCAGTCCGAGGAAGACTATGTGGTCGCCAGGGTGATGGAGATAAACACATCATCGAACGATAGTTTCGTCTTTTCCAGCGGTAAGAACATGGGCGTATTT
>CAYYVO010000297.1:2506-2889 GCA_964475175.1 uncultured Dehalococcoidaceae bacterium
GCCTCGATGAGTACGAAGCCTGTATCTGGACGGCCCACGGGCGCTTCCCCACGAACACCCAGGCCTGGTGGGGCGGCGCTCACCCGTTCTGTCTGCTGGACTACTCGGTCGTCCACAACGGTGAGATTTCGTCCTACGGCATTAACCGCCGCTACCTGGAGCAGTTCGGCTACCAGTGCACCATGCAGACCGATACAGAAGTGGTTGCCTACGCCATCGACCTGCTGATGCGCAAGCACAATCTGCCCCTGGAGATAGCCGCCCGGGTCCTGGCGGCCCCCTTCTGGGAAGAGATAGACCGCATGCCCAGGAAAGAGCAAAAGCTAACACGGGCATTGCGCCAGGTATACGGCAGCCTGCTCCTCAACGGGCCGTTCACGGTA
>CAYYVO010000298.1:0-1238 GCA_964475175.1 uncultured Dehalococcoidaceae bacterium
GTCCACGAGGTCACGTAAAAGCTTCTGCCGGCCGTAGCTGTCACCCCGCTTAAGATTGGCGACAAAGCTGTGGTATTCCTCCGGCTCGCCGAGGCCGTAGATACAGGAAACCGAAGCGACGATAAGGACATCCCGCCGCTCGAAGAGGGCGCGGGTGGCGGCGTGGCGGAGCTTATCGATTTCCTCATTGATATCGGCGTCCTTCTCGATATAGGTATCGGTGCGGGGGATATAGGCCTCCGGCTGGTAGTAGTCGTAATAGCTGACGAAATACTCGACGGCATTCTCCGGGAAGAACTCCTTGAACTCGCTGGAGAGCTGGGCGGCCAGCGTCTTGTTATGGCAGATAACCAGCGTGGGGCGCTGCACGCGCTCGATAACGTTGGCCATCGTAAAGGTCTTGCCGCTTCCGGTAACGCCCAGCAGGGTCTGGTGCCGGTAGCCTTTCTCTAGGCCTTCCACCAGCTTATCGACCGCCTGGGGCTGGTCGCCGGTCATTTGAAAGTCAGATACTATTTTAAATTGAGGCATTTTACCTATTTAAACGCGGTTTTACCGGCTTTTTCTTTAAGCTCGTTAAGTTTCCGGTGGAGCTCTGCGGCTTCGGAATCTTCAGGGGCGCTCGAAAGGCGACCGCAGAGCCTGTCGTGCAGCTTGGGGTCGAGAATTTGACCGGTTTCACAGTAGCTCCGGGCGCTTTTTTTGGCATTTTCCAGCTGCGCGGGCATTAATACAAGATAATTAAACGCTACCACCGCCAGCGCCGTGAAAACGAGGACTACCACGGAAAGAGCGGGGATGGTCTCGAACAGGGCGAAAAACGAAAGTACGATAATAGCCACGAGGGCCACGACCAGCGTTAGAGCGGTTATCCACAATCTACGTGACATAATATCCTCCGTAACGGTATTTACCTAACCGGTTACAAATTTTTCAATACGTCGATGACCTCATCGAGGTCAGGCAGGGTGCCGATTTCATAGACCTTGACCCAGGTAACCTTGCCGTTTTCATCGACGATGACTTTGGCCCTTTCGGCAAAGCCGTCTTTCTCCCTGAAAAGTCCGTAAAGTTTGGCTACCAGCCCGTGCGGCCAGAAATCGGCGAGAATCCGCAGGTTTTTCAGCCCCATGCTGTCCGCCCAGAGCTTCTTGGACGGCGCGGCATCGACGCTTATCCCAACGGGAACGGTATTTAAAGAAGCTAGGGTTTGAAAATTAGCCTCCAGCGCCTTCATC
>CAYYVO010000298.1:1248-2860 GCA_964475175.1 uncultured Dehalococcoidaceae bacterium
GTGCTCAGCCTCTGCCAGTTTTCGCTCTCCTGAAGCGCCTTCATCTGCTCCGTGCAGACGCCTGTCGCCGCGAGGGGATGAAAGGAGAGCAATACCCGCTTGCCCTTCATGGTATAAAGCTTGAACTCTTTGCCGTCCTGGTCTTTCAGGGTAAAGTCCGGCGCGGTTTCTCCCGAAGATATCGGCTTATTTCTTTCCGCCATATCGTCACCTCCGAAAAGGGTATCATCGTGTCCGCCTACAAATAGTATAGCTACTTGGGTCTGAGGATACAATCGGAAAGGAAGGTATTTCGATAGAAAAGCCGGTCTAATCTACGATGTGCAGCAGGCGTATTTAAGAGTTCGTAGAGTCTGTATATGGATTACGGCCAATTTACGGATTTATTATATATCAGGCGCCTGCGGTTACAAGAATAACTATAAGCAGCCCGAGTAATGCTCCGGTAACAGCCCCTGACCAGGGGTTGGACGTGGCACCTCAGGTGGGCGTTTTGCAGTCCTCTCGGGCTTTTATACGGCTATTAAAACGTCCTAACAGCCAGCCCAGTCCGCCCCCCGCCACACCGCCAATGATTATCCATAGTACTGTCATTGTTTGTTACCTCTATATTTAGTATATACCTTTTGAGGTTAAGGGGAAACCTTTCAATATTTAACCTCACCCCCTGTGTCCCCCTCTCCTTTCGAGGCAGTATGAAGGAGAGGGGGAAATTTTTGTTTATGAAATCCTCCCCCTCGGTCCCCCTCCTTTGAGAAAAGAGGAGGAAGTAATTAAAAAGAGGGGCGCCAGCCCCTCTTAAACTCCCCATGGGATAAGGTGTAAATCCCTTTCACTCTCCCTTTACGAAAGGGAGACGAAAGATGAGCGCCCCCCTTTGAAAAAGGGGGATTAAGGGGGATTTTCAGGGCGGCAGGGTGGGAATAGATATCATTGAAGGGTGGGGGGATAAAGCACCTGCTACCGTATTTTAATCGTGGTTACCTTGCGCGGCTTTTTAACCGCAGTGCCGGGAACCCTGTATTTGTTGTTGTCCGGGCGGGCTATGGCTGTTTCTTCCGGTTTATCGACCTGGGGCACCCATTCGTAGGGGACGCGGTAGGCGCGGTAGACCAGGTTTATCTTGAGCATACGGCTGGTATAGGGGCTGAGATACTCCCAGGTAATTTCTCCCTCCGGCGTTATCTCGAAGATACGCCCGTCCTGTCCCTCCGTTATCATCGTGTTGCCGTTGGGGAGACGCTGCTCCGAGCTGACAAAGCTGCTGTAGAAACCGCCAGACCCGAACGCCATGTGTCCCTCCTTACGGATTGGGTACTGCCAGGCAATCTCCAGGGTAGAGGGGTCGATTTCCAGGACGCGGGAGGTATCGCGCCTGGCGTTGTTCATACCGGTGGGCGCGCCGGGGTTTGGGTTGCCGTAGCCGGCCCATCCGCCGTTATCGAATAAGAGGATATTGCCTTCGCCGGGGAGTCCGCGGGGGATAAGGTGGGCGTGGTGCTGCCCGATTATCTGGCCCATCTTCCTGAGCGGTTCGGTGGCGGTAAAGTCCGGCCCCAGCTGCCAGACGATATTGCCGGTCTTGCGGTCGATGATGGCGATGATGTTGGTC
>CAYYVO010000299.1:0-2843 GCA_964475175.1 uncultured Dehalococcoidaceae bacterium
GCAGTAAGCTATTAAATCTTGATCTTCCGCCATTTTAACTACCCCTTGTCCCTTAACTGCGGGAACAGAATGACCTCCCGTATCGACTGCTGGTCGGTGAGTAGCATTACCAGCCGGTCGATGCCGATGCCGAGGCCGCCGGTGGGGGGCATACCGTACTCCAGCGCCGTCAGGAAGTCCTCGTCTATGGTCCACTTTTCTTCGTCGGTCCCGTGGCGTTCGTGCATCTGCTCCTCGAAGCGTTCTCTCTGGAGGAGGGGGTCGTTTAACTCCGAATAGGCGTTGCCGATTTCCAGTCCGCCGATATAGGGCTGAAAACGTTCCACCACCCTCTCTTCGCCCGGCTTGTTCTTGGCCAGCGGCGACATGGAGACCGGGTAATCGTAGATAAAGGTGGGCTGTATCAGCTTTGGCCGGACGAAGGTCTTGAGTAGCTCATCAACCAGCTTGGCCCAGTTTTTCTCCGGGTCTACGGCTGTATCCAATGAGCGCATTCTTTCCCGCAGACCGTCGGCGGTGGGATACTTAACGAAGTCTATGCCGGCGTGTTCTTTAATAGCGTCGCGCAGGGTTACACGCCGCCAGGGAGGCGTCAGGTTAATGGTATCACCCTGGTACTTGACCTTGGCTGTACCGAGTATTTTCTTGCCGACCTGGTATATCATCTGTTCCGTCATTTCCATAACATCGGTGTAGTCGGCATAAGCTTCGTAGCTCTCCAGGAGGGTGTATTCCGGGTTGTGGGTGGTGGAGATACCCTCGTTGCGGAAGACATGCCCTATCTCGTAGACCTTGTTGAAACCTCCGACGATAAGTCGCTTTAAATGAAGCTCCGTGGCGATACGCAGGTAGAAATCCTGGTCGAGGGTATTGTGATGAGTGATAAAGGGTGCGGCTAATGCGCCGCCGGCCGATGGCTGGAGTATAGGAGTCTCCACCTCGATGAATCCCCGCTGATTGAGGAACTGGCGGACCAGAGCGATAACCCGGCTCCGCACCCTGAAGATATCCTTTACCTCGGTATTAGCTATAAGGTCGACATAGCGCTGGCGATAGCGGGTATCGGTATCGCTCAGACCGTGCCACTTTTCCGGCAGCGGCTGAATCGACTTCGCCAGCAGGGTAAAGCTGCCGACCGATATTGTGGGCTCGCCGGTACGCGTGCGCAGCAGGTTGCCCTCTACGCCTATAATATCGCCGATATCCAGGTCTTTGAACAGTTCCTGGTCGGTATCGCTGTAGCTGGCGTTTTTAAACAGCAGCTGTATCTTGCCGTAACCGTCACGAATATCGAGGAAGGAGTTCTTGCCCATCTTCCTCATAGCGGTGATGCGACCCGCCACGCTGACAGGTTCCGTTTCCTGCCCGGTTGTCTCCTGAGATTCCGTTGCTTCCAGTTTCGCTATCGCTTCCTGAGTCGTATGGGTCTGCTGGTAGCGGTTGGGATAGGGATTGATACCCCGGCCGCGCAGCCGTTCCAGCTTTTGTTTTCTCTGCTCGTTGATATCGTCTAATCTTGATGGCATGTTCAACCTGCTCTTTATGAAGAAAAAGACTGAGATTATAATTCTCAGCCTACGTTATACCTATTATATGTTATGTGTGGGTTATGGTAAAGGGGTGGGTGACGTATTGATAAAATCTACTAGTGCCTCAGCATAGACCTTTGTTCTTTCAGGGTCTCCAGCCAGGCGGCGGACTTCACCTCTCTTTCCAGGATGTGCTTAAGGTAGCTGCTAATGGTTATTTCAGTCTCACGGGCCAGTTCGGGGGCTATATTTACGCGAAAGGCGCCGGAGAAATCGCTGCTCTGGAGGTGCCGCAGCACTTTTTGGGCGTTAACTGAGAGGGACCGGGCGAAAGGCTGGGTTAAAGCGCAGTCCGGGCACAGCAGGCCTCCGGCGGAGGAATCGAAGTAGTTGGCGACAGGCTCCAGCGGACGGTGGCAGGCAACGCACTCCCGGAGCTGCGGACGGTAGCCGGTCAATTCGAGGAGGTGCATCTCGAAGTAGCGCAGGATTAGTTCCTTGATTTCCTCGTGGCATAATCGGTCGAGGGTATCGAGCATCAACTGAAAGAGAGAGGAGTTCTCCTGGTTATCGGCGGTGAACTGGTTGACCAGCTCGACGACGTACAGCCCGCAGGAGGTCAGCCAGAGGTCGTTCTTGATGGGCATAAAGCTGTTGATGGTCTGACTGCCGGTGATAGTATCTATATTGCGACCGCGCGCGAAGGATACCTGGCTGTGTGTCAATAGTTCCAGGTGCCCGGCAAGCTTGCTTTTGGGCTTGCGAACGCTTTTGGCAAAGCCCTGGATTTTACCCAGGTGGGGGGTGAAAAAGGTAAGGATGGTATCCGCCTCTCCCAGCTTTGTCTTTTTAATGACGATGGCTTCTGTCTGATAGTTGCGCGGTTCCGGCATATTAGTTTATCTTCTCAGCTACAAAAATCATCTCGGGTGAGTCGGAGGTAAACGCAGACCTGTCGAAGTCCCCGAATAAATCGGCGACTCTAAAACCCGATATTTCCAGCAGGTGTTCTATCTCATAACGGTAGAAATAGCGCATCGGGAACGATTGCACCAGCCTCTCCGATTTGCCGCTGGGGTGGGTAACGTAATATATCAACTCGATGTCGTTGTACTGTTGCTCGCGATGCCAGCTGGCTATGCGTCCGGCGCGCCGAACTTTTTTGCCGTCGGGCAGCAGTGTTTCCGGCATGTCGTCTTTTTCCTTACTATACCTTGCATTGGGGACCAATCTGGCGGGTTTGGGATTAAAAACATCGAAAACCAGCAGTCCGCCGGCTGTTAGATGAAGATGGATACAAGCCAGGCACGCCTT
>CAYYVO010000300.1:0-2841 GCA_964475175.1 uncultured Dehalococcoidaceae bacterium
GCTATAAGCTTCCGGCGTGAGAAGTTCATTCCTTTTGGAGGACCGGATGGCGGTGACGGAGGAAGTGGGGGAAGCGTGCTGATAAGAGCCAAAGATGCGGTGGACAGCCTGAGGGGATACCGAAAGAGCAGGTTATACCGGGCAGAAAACGGTAAGAACGGAAGCGGCAGTCGTAAGCATGGCAGGGGTGGTGAAGATTTGGTGCTGTCGGTACCGCCCGGGTCTCTGGTAATAGTCGAGGATGGGGATGGTGCTGAGGTGTTCACAGCAGACCTGGAAAAGGCCGGAGAAGAGGTAGTCGTGGCCAGGGGAGGCAATGGGGGAAGGGGAAACGTCCATTATGCATCGTCGACGAACCAGGCACCCAGGATAGCACAAAGGGGTGAAAAGGGATGTGAGTATACCGTCCGGCTGGAGATGAGGCTGATTGCGGATGTTGGCATTATCGGCTATCCCAATGCGGGGAAATCGACGCTCCTGGCGGCTGCATCGGCGGCCAAACCCAAGATAGCAAGCTATCCTTTCACCACCATAGAGCCTGTGCTGGGCGTAGTCGAAGCAGGCATGGAGAGCTTTGTCATGGCGGAGATACCCGGGCTGATAGAAGGAGCTCATACAGGGCGGGGGCTGGGGCATGACTTCCTGAGGCACGCCATGAGGACCAAAATATTCATCCATGTATTGGACGGGACTTCGGAATCGCCCCTTAACGATATGATGCACATCAACGCCGAGCTCGCGATGTTCGACGAAGGACTGGCGCGTAAACCTCAAATAATAACAATCAACAAAATAGACCTTACCGAGGTACAGGAACGGCTGAAGGATTTCAGGGAGGAGATAAAGGGGACCGGCGTAAAAGCTCATTATATATCAGCGGCAACGGGTGAGGGAGTGAGCAGGCTCATGGAAGAAACTCTTAAAGTCCTGAAGGCTGTATCCGAGAGTGAAAAGGCCGCTGAATTGCCGATAAAGGTATATCAACCTCAGCCCAGGGAAGGACGTTTTGAAATAAAAAAGGTCGGTGACGAGTACGTGTTAACGGCACCGGATATAGAGCGGGTATATATGGGAGTCGGTATCAATACCGGCGAGTTACGCTGGTACCTCAACAGCCAGTTAAAGCGCCTCGGGGTTAATAAGGCCTTGGAGAAGGCAGGCATAAAACCGGGCGATACTATAAGCTGCGGAGATTTAACCTGGGAGTGGTGATGCATTGAAGATAGGCGTTTTAGGGGGGACGTTCGACCCCGTACATCTGGGGCATATCATGATGGCCGGGGAAGCCATAAAGGTGATGGGCATTGCTGAAGTGCTCCTGGTGCCGGCCGGTCAGCCGATGTCGAAGAATAAAGATAACCTGATAACTACCGCCGAACACCGCCTGGAGATGCTGCGCCTGGCAATAGAAGGAAAGCCGGAGCTTAAAATATCGACTATAGAGATGGACCGTCCCGGACCGTCGTACACCGTCGACACCCTTACAGAACTAAAGAAGCGATACGCCGTAGGCGATGAGATTTATTTTATACTCGGCTGGGACAGCCTGGAGTATCTCCACCAGTGGCATCAGCCGGATAAGATAATAAAATCATGCACGCTGGTCGCAATACCCCGACCGGGCTACGACCGCCCCAATCTGAATGAAATGGAAAAGATAGTTCCCGGTATCACCAGCCGGGTCGTTTTCCTGGAAAAGCCCCGGGTAGACATCAGCGCATCAGCCGTACGCGAGCTGGCGGCGCGGGGAAAGCCCATCGGCCACCTGGTACCCGATGCGGTAGCGGATTATATTCAGAAACACGAGCTATACATGGCAAATTAGGAGGTTTATGTTGAAAGCGATAGGAATCGTCGGCAGTCCGCGTAAGGGCGGAAATACGGAGATATTAACGGCTCACTGCCTTAAGGCAATAGCCGAGGAAGGAATAGAGACAGAGCTGGCCAGCCTGGCGGGACTCGATATCAGGGGATGCAATGCCTGCGACTACTGTTTCGAGCATGAGGGCTGCTCCATCGAGGACGATATGCAGCCGGTATTCGAGAAGATGACGGCTGCGGACGCCATAATCGTCGGCTCGCCCGTATATTACAGCTCGGCTACGGCATTGATAAAAGGGTTTTTAGAGAGGGCCGGATTCATGGCGCGGCAGAAGGGAGGTTTCGCCGGCAAAGTGGGCGGACCCCTGGTGGTTGCGCGCCGGGCCGGGCAGGATTTCACCTTTGCTGAGCTTCTCTACTGGTTTCACATCATGCAGATAATCAATCCTGGCTCTACCTACTGGAACGTGGCTATAGGATGGGGTAAAGGAGAGGTGGAAAAAGACGAAGAAGGCCTGAGAACGGCCTGGAACTTTGGCAAGAACGTCGCCAAACTGGTGAAAAAGCTGAAGGTGTAGAAAGACATTAATTTCCCCCCAGTCACGCCGGGATTTTTAACTCGGGGATTCTGGGGTCACGTCAGGAAACTCTCTGGAAATGAAAAGCCGGCTGGTCATTTCAAGCGGCTTTGGGCTATAATGGGGCGGTCAGGAGACAGTAACATTGGACGATGAACCTGTAATCAGTGAGGAACTAAATAGCCTCCTCGATGTAGAGTTCGGCCCCGAGGTTTACGATATCGAAAAGGGGATGCTCAGGAAGTTCGCCGAGGCCCTGAACAACATCGTGAACGTGGTGGAGCTTCAGCTTCTCAAGGACTGGGAGCGCGAGGTGCCCTCCAAGGCCATAGGCGAACTGGTGATGCAGAAGCTCAGAGACACTGACAAGGTGGCGTACATTCGCTTCGCGTCGGTGTACCGCCAATTCAAGGACGTCACGGACTTCGTCGAAGAGGCCGGA
>CAYYVO010000301.1:0-2761 GCA_964475175.1 uncultured Dehalococcoidaceae bacterium
ATATAGACGACATCGGCAACGTCCTCGTCGGTCATGATGGTGGCCGGGTTGGAGTTCACCAGCACGGAGATAACGCCTTCCTCGCGCATGGCCTTGCAGGCCTGCGTCCCCGCGTAATCGAACTCCGCCGCCTGCCCGATGATGATGGGCCCGCTGCCGATGATTAGGACTTTAGACGGTTTGGTGGTCAATTGGTGACTCCTTCAGTGTTCAACTAATTTATATAGTAGTAATCCAATCGAGAAAAGGATTATCAGAGTCCATGGGATATAAAGAAGTTTAAAGAATTCACTTAACACTCTCCTCCCTGTATCAGGAGGTCTTAATCTATTAGGTACATCAGGTAATTGTCTTTGAGCAATATTATCTTTATACTTTTTGCATTCAATCTGCACCTTTTCTTCTTCTGTTTTTTCACATATTTCTCTATTTTCACATCTTGAACAAAGCATTTCCCAATTATTCACTATTCTTTTCCTTGTTTCTAAAGGCATATCTTCCCAGCCGTCTAATTCCCATATCCTCATGTTTTTACTCATGCCTAATATTTTTTCGATTTCTCGCATCCTATTATTATTACTGCTAATTAGGAATGTTGCTCTTTTAGTCCAGGATTCTAAAAAATGCAGCACTATTATTGCCATGAACCCCAAAACTAAGATAAGAACAAGTGATTGCCAGTTAAAATTTACTTCGATAGTTTTATAGATAACAGCACCGAGTGCACCTAAACCTATTGAAGAAAATATCCCGATTACCGTCCATGCATTTGCCGAAGCTGAAACGTTATCTTGCTCGCAAATTTCGTATTCTCTAAGTAAAATATCTATTCTATCCCTATCCATCTTTTCTCCTCCCCCTAAATGTTATCTATTCCCACCCTGCCGCTCTCGCGGCATCGGCGGCTTAGCCCTTAAATTAATACCCGTTTCTATCCTACTTGTATTCTGGCCGCTTCAATCAGGTTTTTCATCAGCATTACGTTGGTCATCGGGCCGGTCCCGCCGGGAACCGGCGTTATCATTCCCGCCACCTCAAACGCCTCTTCGAAAGCCACGTCACCCGTCATCTCGTCGTCCACGAAGTTCACACCGAAGTCGATAACTACCGCCCCCGGCTTTATCCAGTCTCCCTTTATCATGTTTGCCCGGCCTACCGCCGCGCAGAGGATATCCCCCGTACGGCACATACCGGGCAGGTCCTCCGTCTGGGAATGGCACAGCGTGACGCTGGCGTTCTCACGGAGCAGCAGCAGAGCCATCGGCTTCCCGACGATTGTGGAACGCCCCACCACCACCGCGTGCTTTCCCTTCAGCGGGACGTTGTTTCTCCTGAGAATCTCCATTCCCCCGGATGGCGTGGCCGGGGCGAAGAATGGCCCGACCATTGCCGGCCGTCCCGCCGGAGCTGCCTGCGCCAGCCGTCCGGTGTTCACCGGGTGCACGCCGTCAATATCCTTGGCCGGTGACAGCGCGTCTTTTATATAAGCTTCGTCGATTCCTTTCGGCAGGGGTTCCTGTATCATTATCCCGTGGATGGAAGGGTCTGCGTTGGGCCGGGTCACTAATGAGACGATTTCGTCCTGTGTTGCCGCTTCCGGCAGCGTGTGGAGCTGGAACCCCAGGCCTCGCGCTCCCAGAGCTTTTTCCAGGGCGTTGCTGTAGCTGACGGAAGCCGGGTCGTCTCCGGCACGTACCACAGCCGCTGTAGGAACAAAACTGTGATTTTTAACGAAATCGATTACCTCTTCTTCTATCTCCTGGCGTATAGTCTTGGCCAGTTCGCTGCCGCTTAAAATTGTCGCGCTCATTTAAGGTACCTCCCGGATTCTTTTTTTATAATTTACTCACCACGAGCTGGTATATCTCTTCACGGAGTTCCGGTTTTCCACTCAGCAGATTGTCCAGTTTCTTACGGCTCTCGTTGACGAATAATTCGTCTTTTATATAGCCGAGATTAATGAGGACGTTCAGGGCTGCGCTGCGCAGGCCAGCTTCGGCCAGTAATATTCCCACGCCGACATCGCTCACCGCGTTGATATTGCCTTTCTCTGCTGCTGGATGGCAGAGTGCCATAACCGATACACAAGTTTCGGCAATACGCATTGGTACGTTCGTGGCGTCTTTGAGGGCTATATCCATGGCCTTGTCCCGGGCAACTTTCTGCTCATTCGTATCGCGGGGCATCTTCATCGTTTCGTTTAGCGCTCTATAGGCTTTTACGTCCGCTTCCAGAAGGTCGGTGAGTGTCACCCGCAGCTTTTCGGACTGGGCGGTGAGTTCGGTTATTTCATCCTGGACATCGGCGTATTTCTTCTTGCCGATAGTAAGATTCCCCACCATACTTATCAATGCAGCCCCGAGAGCACCTGAAAGGGCGGCTACGCTGCCTCCGCCGGGAGCCGGCGCCGAACTGGCTAACTCGTCCAGGAAAATTTGTACGGATTTATCGGTTAATTTATCGGCCATCCTTTACCCCCTCCTTTATCATCTCCACGAACTGCTTGAACTGGTACACGTTATCCAGCGGACCGGGGGACGCCTCCGAGTGGTACTGGATGGAAAAGACGGGCAGCTCTTTATGGCGCAGGCCCTCCACGGTGTTATCGTTCAAATTGATATGCGTTACCTCCAGGCCGTTGCCTACCGTATCGGGGTCGACGGCATAGCCGTGGTTCTGGGCGGTGATGTGAATGGCGCCGGTGGCCAGCTCCCGCACCGGGTGGTTGCCGCCGCGGTGGCCGAACTTGAGCTTGAAGCAC
>CAYYVO010000302.1:0-1172 GCA_964475175.1 uncultured Dehalococcoidaceae bacterium
ATATTGCCGTCATGAATCTCAGAGTAGTGGCCGATTCCCCGCAGACCAGGTCTGCATTGGGTAGGCGGAATTTACCGCCGGTAACCCTCCAAAAACCTTCCCCCCTCTGTATGCGGACACCTATCTGCTTCAATACGCCGGCAGCCGCTTCGGTATCTTCGCTCTCCAGGGGATTTATAATATCGCTTTCACCCCTGGCAAGGGCGGCACACATCAACCCCCGTATCGTCAGGCTCTTCGAAGAAGGAACTGTCACCTTCCCTTTCAGTTTGCTTTTCTTAACTTTGACTATCATGTTTTTTCAACTCTACTATTATTCGTTCTACCACCGACTCAACATTCAGGCGCGAAGTATCTATAGTAATATCCGCCGCCCTGGTATAGAAAGGCCGGCGGAACTTAATTAGCTCTTCTACCTGCTGGGCGCGGTCGGACACTGCCAGCAGGGGCCTATCTTCTTTGCTGCCCGATGTTCTCTTTAAGATTACCTCCATCGATGCTGTAAGGCAGACCATGACGCTGTTTATCCTGAGCCGGTCTACGTTTATTTTATTAAGAACGACACCCCCACCACAAGCTATAACGGAATTTTCTCTCGCCGCGATTTCTCTGGTTGTTTCTATTTCAAGCTCCCGGAAACCGATTTCCCCATCCTGCTGGAATATTTCCGGAATAGACTGGCCGGCTTTTTTCTCGATTAATTCATCAAGCTCGATAAAGTCTTTACCCAGTTTGCGGGCAAGGAGCCTGCCCACGGCAGTCTTACCCGTCCCCATGAAACCTATAATGGCGATGTTAGTCTTCATGTCCCCCCAGCATTTTTGCGGCTTCCCGCCGCATCAGTTCTATGGGGGCTTTTTGCCCGGTCCACTTCTCGAAGGCCAGTGCGCCCTGCCATGCCAGCATATCTACTCCACCTATTGTCCGGGCACCGGCCTCCCCTGCTTCCCTGAGAAGCCGCGTCCTGACGGGATTATAGACGACATCGAATACCGCCAGTTTATCATTTAGCAATCCGGCAGGAACCGGGCTCTCATCATTGTTGGGGCTCATCCCCACGCTGGTGGCGTTAACCAGTAAGTCAGCCCCCTGCAATGATTCGGTTAGGAATTCGGGCAGAAGCTCTCTAACTTTCACTTCCTTCCCCAGGATATCTTTAATAAGGACAGCAA
>CAYYVO010000302.1:1182-1620 GCA_964475175.1 uncultured Dehalococcoidaceae bacterium
GGATATAGGAAATAGCCCTCGAAGCCCCGCCGGCACCAAGAACGACCACCTTTTTGCCCCCCGGCTCGATGCCGCATTCCAGCAGCGCCTGAAAAAAGCCGGCGGCATCGGTATTGTATCCTGTGAGTTTACCGTCATTATTCATCACCGTATTGACGGCGCCTATTCTCTCCGCCGCAGCGTCGAGTTCGTCCAGCAGGGGCATAACGGACACCTTGTGGGGGATGGTGACATTGAAACCCTTCACGTTCAAAGCCCTCAGGCCTTCGACAGCTTGAGGCAATTCATCCGCTTTCACGCGGAAGGGGATATAGATATAATCCAGCCCCAGCTTCCCGAAGGCGGTATTGTGCATCACCGGGGACATCGTGTGCTCAACGGGGTCGCCGATTAGCGCGCCGATTTTAGTCTTCCCGGATATATTCATTAATTATTCCC
>CAYYVO010000302.1:1630-2723 GCA_964475175.1 uncultured Dehalococcoidaceae bacterium
CTTGTTGTGCTTGTACCAAGTCTTGAGTATAACAATGTCATCGTCCTGGTAAAGTATTTCGCTGACACAGCCCGCCAACGCGGCACGGTCGGCGAGTGTCCCCGCATCTACGTGCAGCAGACCGGTCTCCGGCCCCTTTAATCCCTTATACTCGAGATGGATTTTAAATTCCCCGATATACCTGCCGGCGCGGCGGTTCTCCTCGTGGCGAGCCAGATGGACCGGATTATCGGTATAGCGAACGTCCAACGAATTCAACAGTATCTGTCCGCCCGGCACAACAAGCCTTCGGACATCAGCTAAAAAGCTGTCCAGTCCGGCTATATCCTCGACCATGCAGATACTCCTGCCGAGTATCAACAGCGTATCGAAGGGCTCCGATTCAAGGTCGGTAATTTGTCCACACCACACCTCCTTAATCCCCCTATCCCGCATGACCTGACAGGCTTCCGGCGAGGTATCCATAGCGCACACGGAATGACCTTTATCCTTCAGGTAAACGCTGTGAAGTCCGCTCCCGGCGCCGATATCCAGCACCCGACCGCGGCAGTTCTCCAGCGCTAATTTATCCAGTGGAATATCGGTGCTACCTCTAAAAAACGTACTTACCGGCAGATGACTTATCTCACCGTCATCACGATATATATCGATAATGGCATCGGTATCACCGTTTGAATAATCAAATAATGCCAGCCCCAAAGGTTTCATTGATTCCTGGCTCATCATGCCGTGAAAAACCTCGTCCTCTTTTAATTCTTTATATTTATAATAACCTGTAAATATCTCTCAGTTCTTTTATGGTTAACTGGCCGGCGGCGGATTCCCGACCCTCTTTAATGGAAGCGTAGGAAAAATAGCCGCCTACCAACGGGCAGAGAACCCGGGAAATTTGCCCCTTATCGCCCATGGCAAAGGCGACTATTTTCTTCTCCGGGAAGTCCCTGATAAGCTGCAATAAAGCGATATTATCGGCGGGACCGCGGGCGGTAGTCACCACTTTACAGATATCTGCCCCGGCAGCCAGCTGTTTCCTGATGATATCCTGCAGCTCTTTCAGCGGTGGCGTCCCTTCCAGGTTATGATACGAGAGCAG
>CAYYVO010000303.1:0-2721 GCA_964475175.1 uncultured Dehalococcoidaceae bacterium
CTCTGGAGCTTACGGCGCTGGTAGCCCAGTGCAATCTCACGCCGGACGAGGTCAGGTCGGTTATAAAATCGCTCATAGAAGAGGGGCGGATAGCCGGTATTGGCGAAGGGGAACACAGGCTACTTTTAACGGCAGCCGGCTGGGAGCGTTTGACCGGCAGGGCGACGGCGGCCTTAAAAGAATATCACGGGAAGTTCCCCGCCCGTCCCGGAATGCCTAAAGTAGAACTGAACGGCCGGTTAAAGCTGGGCAATTATGCCGCGGCGGCGCTGGCCATTATGGTTGACCAGGGTATTATAGCTGAGGAAGGCAATAATCTGCGTTTGCCCTCCCACAGCATCCGGTTGACCCCGACCCAGCAGGGCAAAATAGATGCTTTTCTGGAAGCGTTAACGAAAAACCCGTACTCGCCCCCCAGTGAGCTTGTGCCGGAGCCGGATTTACTGAATATGCTCATCGGTCAGGGAAAGGCAGTAAAGGTAAGCGACAGTGTCGTCTTCGGCGCGGCTGCTTACGATGAGATGGTAACGAAAATAAAGGACAGGATACAGTCCAACGGCAAGGTGGGTCTGGCTGAGGTCAGGGATATGTTCGGCACCAGCCGCAAGTACGCCCAGGCGCTGCTGGAGTACTTGGACCGGGAAAAGGTGACGAAACGTGTCGGCGACGACAGGGTGCTTTATTAGATAATTCTATTTTTCCTGTACTCCACGTTATAATTAACTTGCTTTCTGTTGTATAATATTCCTATCCGTTTACAGGAGGGTATTCATCATGTGGGGATGGTTTATTGATAATGGTATCTGGGTTTTAATATTCTCAAGTATCGTTGTGGTTTTACTCCTGTTGTTCAGCGATAGAGTGCGTAAACTAATACACAAGCTGGAACCGGATAAATGGGAGGCAAAATTTGCCGGCAGTATTTCCGCCATATTCTGGACTATCGAGGGAATTGCCGTTGTATTGATGGTAACGGCTTTCGTTGCCGTTACTCTTTCCAGTGAAGGCGCCGCCGCCGTTGTATCGCCGGAGAGGCTGCAAATGTGGTTCCTCGAGCACGGTATCACTATCATAATTATTATGGTGGTAGGGATTGTGCTCTGGATTGTTACCAAGCAGACAATCCCGCCGCTGGTACGCCGCATCATGACCCGGCCGCAGAAGGGGGAGAGCCGCGAGGGACTGAAACGGCGGGCCGATACTTTACAGGGTGTTTTCCTGGGGCTTGCCAGGATTTCTATTGTTCTTCTGATTATCTTCATGATACTATCCGAGCTCAACGTGGCCATCGCACCGATTCTCGCCGGCTTCGGTATCGCTGGTATTGCCGTCGGTTTTGGGGCGCAGTTCCTCATAAGAGACCTTATTGCCGGTGTTTTTATCCTGATGGAGAACCAGTATCGCGTCGGGGATGTGGCCAAAGTGGCGGACGTCTCCGGTCTGGTGGAGGAGGTCAATCTCCGGAAAACGGTATTACGCGACCTCGATGGTATTGTGCACCACATACCCAATGGTGAAATCAGAGTAGCCAGCAACTACTCCCGGCACTTCGCGCGGGTCAATCTTAATATATCCGTATCGTACGGCACAGACCTCGACCATGCCATCGAGGTGATAAATCGTGTTTGTAAAGCAATGTCGGAGGAAGAGCAATGGAGTAAACAGTTCCGTACCGTGCCCCAGGTGCTCAGGGTGGATAAACTCGGCGATTCCGGGATTGATATTAAAGTAATAGGGGATGTGCAGCCCCTCCAGCAATGGAATATCATGGGGCAGCTAAGACTGCGGATTAAGAATGAATTTGATAAAGTGGGTATAGAGATACCCTGGCCGCATACCAAGATTTATTTCGGCAATAAGCCGGGTGATGAGTAATCCCGCCTGTGCAGGCGATTGATGGTAAAATATATAGCTGAAGACGGCACGTTTAAGAACAAAGCTACTATGTTAAAGAGGGTGTGAAATGTATACCAAGATATTGGTTACGCTCGATGGCTCCGAGCTGGCTGAATGCGTGCTCCCGTATTTGAAGTGGTTTAATAGCGTCTCCGATGTCAACGAAATCGTTTTTTTACGCGTTATTGAGCCTCTGCACATGACCGGTGGCCTGGAGTCTCAGGTGCCCCCCGAAGAAAGGGAACATATTCAGGGTGATGCCGCCAAACTGGCAGAGGAATATCTGCAAAAAATCTCGGCCCAGTTCCAGGATGGGAAAATTAAAATCAGTCATACTGTTCTGACGGGAAAGCCCGCCAAGACCATCGCCGGTTATGTATCCAAGAGCGATGTAGACCTGATTATTATGGCGACACATGGATTCTCCGGGATTCACCGAATGGTAAGTGGTAGCGTTGCCGATGAGGTGCTCCATGCCGCGATGGTGCCGGTGTTTATGGTGAAACCGGAAGACAAACCACCGAATAAATAGAATCGAGACGCTATTATTCGACGGCTGTTATTGATACTCAGTTAAAGTGAACGGGAAACCTAGGTTGTTTGCCCGCCCGCGATATAATCATGAAGGTAGCGCACCTGTGTGCTGCACTCGGTCAATTGTCCCTCGACTATGTCTCTCATGGATAGCATCCCCACCACGGTACCACCGCTCATTACGGGCAGGTGCCTGATACCTTTACTCGTCATAACCTGACAGATATTCTCGATGTCATCTTCGGGCTCGCCGATGATGACATCCTGGGTCATGATGTCTTTGACCTGGGT
>CAYYVO010000304.1:0-2702 GCA_964475175.1 uncultured Dehalococcoidaceae bacterium
GTCTATTTCTATCCCGATGCCGTTGAAAGGAAAAAGCATGGCGTTCAGGGCTTAACGTCGCTGCTACGTTACGGCGTGCTGTACGGCGAGGTATATGCCACGTCTCCCAGGCTGGAGGGTGTCGCGATGTGGCTCCCTTCCCCGAAACACCGCCGGACTCTCTGGCGTAATATCAGGAGCGGTAACCTATCGGCTTTAACGAGGATGTTCAGAAAGAATCAATCGAAGCAGAGTATTTATGGTAAATACAGCGCCTCGGTGCATACACACTGTGCCCCCTTTCCCCATATGTATTTGCAGCTGCTGGGAGTCGCACCAGAGCATCAGGGGAAAGGTTATTCCAGTCTCTTGCTCAGGGCCATGTTCGAGCGGATAGACCGGGAAGGCCTGCCGTGCTTTTTGGAGACACAGGCGGAAAAGAATATGGGGATTTACGAGCACCTGGGATTCAGGGTCGTCGAAGAAGGCATTGTACCCGGCAGCAACGTAACCTCCTGGGCGATGTTGAGGGATGGTGGTGGAAAATAGGGGATTATTTAGGCAAAACCTCTATTGACGGCGGTACTGGTTGACCTATACAATAGCACCGGCAGTTGGTAAGGAGCGTAAAATGGAGCATATCTGGGCGCCGTGGCGCATTGAATACATCCTCCAGGAAAAGCCGGAGAGCTGCTTCTTTTGTGATATGCCGAAGCAGGATAGAGACGCGGAAAACTATATCCTGTACCGGGGCAAGAAAAACTTTATCATGTTAAACAGCTACCCCTATAATCCCGGGCATTTGCTGATAGCTCCGTACAGCCATAAGGCCAACTTGGAAGGCCTGACCAAAGAGGAGCGTGACGAGCATTTCGAGCTGCTCAGCCGGGGAATCGTTGTTCTGAAAGAGGTTCTAATCCCGGGCGGTTTTAATACGGGCTCTAACCTCGGCAAGGTGGCCGGTGCAGGTGTCGACGACCATTTTCACAGCCATATCATTCCCCGCTGGCACGGCGATACCAATTACATTACTGTCCTGGGCGATGTCCGGGTCGTCCCGCAGGCGCTGGCGGATACCTACAAGATGCTCGAAGGTAAATTTTAACGTAAGTATCGTCCCTTTTCCCAGGCTCATTTATTAGTGTATTTCCCACCCGCCCACCTATCGGACTTCCACATCCTGTTATATTACATTATATTACAAAAGTATATACTTTTCTTTAAATCCATTGAAAAATCAACAGTCATTAAGATAGCATGGTAGTAGATGTAAATAGTCGAGGAGGGACGGGCATGAAGAACTATGATGTTATCGTTATCGGGTCTGGGTGTGGGGCAATGATAGCAGACGAAGCCGTCGCACACGGTTTGAAGACGGCTATGATAGATAAAGGACCGCTTATCGGCGGCACCTGCCTGAACTGGGGCTGTATTCCTTCCAAGATGCTGATATACGTTGCCGATAGAATCGAAGAGATAGAGAATGCCGGCAAGCTGGGCGTTTCAGCAAATATAGAAAATATCGATTTTAACGCCGTAATGGAGCGGATGAGGCAGTCCCGCGCCGAGAGTCAACAGCATCTTAAGGCCGGTGTGAAACAGGCTAAAGGCATGGACTTTTACGAAGGGGAAGCGCGTTTCGCGGGCGACTATACCCTTGAAGTAAACGGTGAAAAGCTCAAGGGGGAAAAGATTGTCATCGCGTCCGGCTCCCGGCCGCTGGTACCCCCGGTAAAAGGCCTGGAGGACGTTGAATATCTCACCAACGAGTCGGTGCTGGAGCTTGCGGAACGACCTGAAAGCCTTATCATCATCGGCGGCGGCTATATAGCCGTCGAGTTCGGTCATTTCTTTGCAGCCATAGGCACGAAAGTGACCATGCTGGAGATGGCGGACCGCCTTGTCCTTTCGGAGGAGCCGGAAATCGCCGACCTCCTCAAGAAGAAACTGAAGCAGCGCATGGCTGTCCATACCGGCGTACAGGCGCAGGAAATCAAAGCCGGGCGGAACGGCGTTACAGTGGTCGCCGCCGATAAAAAGACGGGCAAAGAGCGGAAGTTCACAGCGCAGCACATTATGATGGCGGTGGGGCGGCGTTCCAATGCCGACCTGCTGCAGGTAGAAAAGACCGGTGTGACGCTGGATAACCATGGCTTTATCAAGGTTAACGAGTTCATGGAAACGAACGTAAAGGGTATCTTTGCTGTAGGTGATGCCAACGGACGGCAAATGTTTACCCACATGGCCAACCGGGAGGCGGCCATCGCGGGGCACAATGTCTTTCACGATACGCAAATACCGGTGGACTACAGCGCGGTACCGCATGCCGTCTATTCCCACCCGCAGATTGCCTCGGTGGGGCTGAGGGAGGAGGAGGCGCGTAAAGACCATGATATCATTGTCGGTAAGACAATGTACATGGATGTTGCCAAGGGCGAGGCTATGATGGAGGCGGAGGGCTTTGCCAAGGCTATCGTGGAAAAGGAGACGGATAAGATTCTGGGTTTCCACATCATCGGGCCGCAGGCGCCGGAGATGATTCAGGAGGTGGTTAACGCCATGACCTCCGGCGGCGGAATCGAGGAACTGAACCAGGGCATCCACATCCACCCCGCTCTCTCCGAGCTGATACCGGTGACGGTCAACAGCGTGGGGGAATGAATCCTATGGGGCTTCGATAATCACAACCTGTCCCGCGGCCACCTGCATGGGGAAAGACTCCA